>CAYLSF010000086.1:0-12972 GCA_964385675.1 uncultured Saprospiraceae bacterium | reverse complement strand
ACTTCCTTTGATTGATTGATTACAAAGAAAAATTTGTTCGTATTATCTCTAAATACCATAAATTTTCACAGACCTACCTTTATCGGTAAACAGGAGGCACAAAGAACTTAAACATTAGATGGGCTGAAAATAATCTGTGTTATTTGTGAAAATCTGTGGCGAAATTTAAAATTATGAAAGCATATACTATTATCCTATCACTCCTATTTTATACTTCCCTTTTTGCACAGGTTCCCTTGTCACCAGAAGGATTTAAGTGGCGAAATATTGGGCCTGCCAATCAAGGCGGAAGAATTACAGATATAGAAGCCTTAGATAAAGATTTTACAAAAGTATATGCTGCTGTGGCATCAGGAGGGGTTTGGAAATCTGAAAATGCGGGTACAACATGGCAACCAATTTTTGATAAATATGAAACTGCATCTATCGGTGACATTGCCTTAGATCAAAATAATCCCAATATCCTATGGGTGGGTACAGGCGAGGCTAATAATAGAAATAGTGTATCATGGGGAAATGGAATTTACAAATCAACGGATGGTGGAGAGACCTTTAAAAATATGGGTTTGGAGTCCACGCATCAGATTGGAAGAGTCATCATTCATCCTGAAGATTCAGATAATGTGTGTGCCTGTGCGATTGGGCATTTGTGGGGTTACTCAGGAGATAGAGGATTATTTCAAACCAAAGATGGGGGAAAAACATGGCAAAAACTAACCAATGGTTTACCGAATGATGGTAAAACAGGATGCACGGATATTGTACGAGATAGTAAAAATCCAGATGTTCTATATGCTGCCTTTTATCATCGTTTGCGTGAACCTTGGCATTTTCATAGTGGTGGTGGAGAAGGTGGGATTTATAAATCAACCGATGGTGGTAAAAGCTGGAAAAAGCTCAAAAAAGGATTACCCAAAGAAACAGGACGAATTGGTCTAGCCATTTACAAAAAAAATCCAAATATTGTGATGGCAATTGTAGAAGCAGAAAAGTCTGATACATTGGCAAAAAAAGGAAGTGGGGTATATCGCTCAGAGGATGCGGGTAAGACTTGGAAATATGTCAATACTTACAACCATCGCCCATTTTATTATAGCAATATTCGTATCAATCCAAATGATGACCAACGAGTCTATGTTTTGACCACTCGATTTATGGTATCGGAGGACGGCGGTAAAACTTTAAAAAATGGCAGCGAAGATCAAGAGGTACACGGTGATTTTCACGCCCTTTGGCATGACCCATTGAATAAAGATCGCTACTACTTAGGAGCGGACAAAGGTATGTCGATTACACATGATCATGGTAAAACCTTTAGGTTGATGGATAATTTTGCGATTGGTCAATTTTATCGAATCAATTACGATATGCGAGATCCATATTACGTGTATGGTGGGTTACAAGATAATGGAATGTATGGTGTGGCGAGTTTTACACGAGATGCAAGAGGAATTCTAAATGATGCCAACTGGAAATTGCATTGGGGGGATGGGCAGTATGTCAATGTTAATCCTAATAACTGGCGAGAAATGTACACCTCTATGGAAAATGGTAGTTATTTCAAGTACGATCCGTTGACGCATCGAATTACTCGGATTACGCCAACCATGAAAACGGTAACAAACTTTAAAACGGTTTTCCCCAATAAATTAGAAAAATCAGATTTACGCTTCAATTGGTCTTCCCCTATGGTGATGTCGCCGCATAATTCTAGCGTTTTATATGCCGCAGGAAATTATGTATTTAAATCTACGGACAAAGGAACAAGTTGGACAATTATCAGCCCTGACTTGAGTACAAATCATCCCAAAAAGCGAATTCAAGGAAAAAGTGGAGGAATTACACCCGATAACACTGGGGCAGAAACGCACTGTTCGGTATCAAGTTTATCCATTTCTCCGATTCGAGAAGCGGTAATTTGGATAGGCACAGATGATGGAAATATACATTATACCAAAGACGGAGGACGCAATTGGATAAATGTTCGAGCAAATGTGCCTGAAGTACCCGAAGGGCTTTGGGTGAGTCGAATTGAGGCATCGCATTTTGAGCAAAGTCGAGCCTATTTAACATTCGATGGACATCGCTCTGATAATTTTGATACTTGGGTTTTTGTGACTCATGATTTTGGAAAAACATGGACAAAAATCACGAATGGGATTGCTAAAAATGAAACAGTGCGGGTAATTCGAGAGGATCATAATAATCCGAATTTATTATTTATTGGAACGGAAACAGGGATTTGGTATTCTATCAATGGCGGTCAAAACTGGGAGCGTTTTATGGAAGGGTTACCAACCGTTTCGATTTATGATTTAAAAATACACGAACGAGAAAATGACTTGATTGCAGGAACACATGGTCGAAGTATTTGGATAATGGATGATATTAGCCCATTACAGCAATTGACAATGAATGTGCAAAAAGATAAAGGTCATGTTTTTAATCAAAAAACAGCAACAATCTGGGAAAACGTAAGTCGAGGCGGTCAGCGAGGACATTTCCTTTATGCTGGCGAAAATCCTAAAACGATTAAAAATACGACAACCAAACCTAGAGCAGGATTTCAAAATTTAGCCGCTATTAGTTACTACATTGGTAAAAATGCTCAAAATGTAACACTCGAAGTCAGTGATTTTAGGGGTAAAAATAAACGAACTATTTCACTGCCGAACGAGGAAGGCATACACCGTTATTATTGGGATATGGAATTTGATGCTGAACCACTCACCGAAACTCAAAAGGCATATGTCAATGATGTTTTTGAAGAGATTTTAAGGCAATTTAATTTTGGTAGTATTCGTCGATTATATCAAAAATTTAAAACCGCCAAAACGGCTGCCGAACAGCGAAAAGCTGTTGCCCCTTTAACGGGTGGCTATTTAAACTTTCCAATAGACGAGGAATATTTAATGCCCAAAGCCACAATTGGTTCTTATAAGATTGCCTTGATTGTGGATGGAGAGCGATTTGAAAACACATTGGATATTCGGGAAGATCCGTTAGGGAAGTAGGGGAGAAATGATACATTAAAAACAAATAGTATCCTTTCTAGGTAACTCATTGAAAGTATAATTCGAGGTCTGACTTGCGAGCAAATCGGGCCTCGAATTTATATAAAATCAAAACCGAAAACCGAATAAATGATCACCTTCTTTTTTCTTTAAACCATAAAGCAAATCCTAGTAAAATCATCAAGAGAGTCAAACTCGGTTCACTCATTCTTTGAGTGTTTTCTCCTAAATCAAAGGACTTATTACTTGCTAGTGCTTGTTCTTGTTTCTTTTTTAGCATAGCTTTTTGTGCTTCATTTTCTACCACTATATATGAGGTGACAGGAGTCATTATTTTTGAAAGGAAACTGTATTTGACCAAATTTAACCATTCTTTATCAGATGTTTCTGGATGTAGAATTTGTGTTATCCATTGCCCGTGCATAGTCAAGGCAGATTGCCAATTTTTTGCTTGAATTACGGTTGTAGGAACGTCAAAAACACCTTTTTTTAAAATGATACTCGGCTCATCATTATTTGCCAAATAGACCAATGAATCATTGGAAAGCTGATATGCCAAAACGGTATCACAAAACATACAATCCCTCAATATTTCGGGTTGCGGAGTAGAAGGATTCCCGACTAATGAATATTCTTGTAAATTGCTATTTTCATCAAGATTGAAAAATCGGTTACTTTCGGGAAAAGTAAATTTAAAATCAGAAAAATCTTTATCTAAAATAGCATTTTGAATATTGTCTGTAAGTACAACAATAATCGGATATGATTTTGAATTGTTTTGATAAGCCTCAAATAAAGTCGTTTTGATAGCCCTGTCTAAATAAAAACCATTTTCAAAGGGCTGGTTTTTATATTGTTCTTTCCAATCCTTTTCTAATGAAGTGGTATTTACATAGCTATTTACAAAACTAATTTGTGCATTTTTGGAAAGTAATTTATAGGTTTCTAAAATCCGTTCTATTCTTTTGATAAAGTCGGCAGAATAACGGCGTTTGTCTTTTGATACATCAATCAAAAAGTGAAAATAGGGCTGACGGTGTACCGACTTTAAGGATTCTTTATGTTTTGCCGAAATATAAATAAGGTTTTCGGTTTCAATATTTTCATATTTCGTCTCTGCTGAAGTGCCTAATTCAAGCGTATGGTTGTCAATCGTGAGTTTAATCGGTTCTTTGTGCAAAAATTCTATACCCGTTTTTCGTACTTCATTTTTTAAGAAGGGAAATACCCTAAAGGCAACTTTATTACCTGTTAAATAATATAAAATTCCAGGGTCTCGTTTTCGATTTCGGATTTGTGAAAATATCCACATCGCAGCCTTTTTTTCCGCGAGTATTCCAGGTTCTTTTTTGTCTCCTACATACAAATAATAATCACTAATCCAGCACCCTGTAGGTACATCAATGGTGGTTGCATATTCTGCAAGTCCATTTTGACTTTGATTGGTTATTTCTAAATCCACCCAGCTTTTCCAAGCATTTTGAGTCTGATCGTAAGTGCTATTGGTAGAAATATTACTAATCTGAACATTTTGATTTTGGATATTCTCAGGTCGTAATTGGAACGAAGTTTTACCGAAAAACACCTGTTCTATAAAATTGATTTTTGCATCAGAAAGTGTAAGATTATCCATCACTATCCAATTAAAATAGGCAGACAAATAAGGAGTCCCCTCACCAAATAATCCACCTCCATTACCTCTACGGTCTTTATGACTTCTTATAATATTAAGCGTTTTTTGCAAGGAGGTTTTATCAATATTGTATTGTTTTGAATAATCAGGGCTATACAAGTAGGTAAGCGTTTCGTCTAGGACACTTTTATCGCTTAGGTATGATATCGTTATAAACACAGGAATAACTAAAAAACTTAATATGGAGATTCCTGTAATCTGTCTTTTTGAAAATAGCGTTTTTAAGTATTTAATATCGTTTGAAAGTTCAATTACATGAATCACCGAAAGCAGTAATGGAGTTAGCATTAAAAAGCCCATGCCAAAGGCAATAATGGCAATTACAGATAGGGGTAAAAAAGGCAGAAATACTAAAAAGAAGTAGAAGGTATATGCAAAAGTCAAACTTCTACCGATAAATAAAACGAGTCGATATGCTTTATATTCAAGGTTAGGCAAACAAACCAATATGCCATTAATAACAGCAAGTATATAAAACCAGGCGTTATTAAAATCTCCGAAAATCCCAATGTCATTCGTTCCAAAAGTATTGAGTATATAACCATTATTGACTGCTAAGCCTAGTAAGGGAAATATAATTGCAATGGGAATTTTCCAAGCCAATTGATAGTTTTGCCAAATCGCTGCCTTTTGGGTAACAAGGATAAAAATACCTCTAACTAAGAAAAAGAGGAAGACTAAGGTCGAAACAATAATAAGGATAAGGAAGACATGAGTAGAAAATTGACGGTCAATAGGTTTCCATAGTGGAAGAATGATTTGGATAAATAGGTAGCCTAAAATCGGAATAGCAATAGTTATTAAAAAATTTATACCAGCCTTGTGTTCCTTGTCGGTTGAGGTGAAATAAGCTACCAAAATAAATAAGGCATAGGCGAGTGTGGGCATTAAAAATGTACCAACATACATAAATATATTACCTGATACCATCCATTGTGGAATAGAAAAGGGAATGATATCATCCAAATAATAAGCATACAGATAAATAAAGGGAATGTAACAAAGGAAGGCTAGAGGACTATACCAAATTGGAATATGTTTCTTATTAAGCGTTAGGTAAATGGCAAAAGAAAAATTGAGTAAACCAAGAATCCCTAAAGAAAGTCCAAAAGAAGTCCAAAGCTGAATACTATTTTCATCCAATAGGGTTTTAATAATATTAAATTGACCATAAAGAAGAATGAATAGTATTAAGATGGGTAATGTATTGATAATGAAAAGCCATTTTGGGTTAAGTAGATTTTTCATGGTCTTGTTTTTTGAATTAAAAAATTTTCAACTAAGATATAAGTCAAAACTAAAAATGTCAAATTTATAACGATACCAATTGCTTCGTGTATGACGGGTTGTTCGTTTAGAAAGATATATTTAGTTTGGTTCTGCACAACAATTGATACAAAAATCCTTGAAGTGTTTACAAAAATAGTCAATAGATAAGTTCCTATTAAAGCAAAGGGAATCATTAGTATTTTATATAAAGGTTTATCAAAATACCTTACAAGCAAATAGGTAAAAATCAGAAACCCCAAAACCCAAAAATTAAAACCAGAACAAGATTTATCAATTAAGATATTTAGACTTTTGTGATAATATCCATCATAAGGTAAATAAACAGAAGAAGACCCCGTCAAAAATTCAACGAGTTTATCCGTTGGTAGAAGAAGAAAGGTTAAGTCCATATTATCTGCAATTGTAAACCAAAATTTCAATGAGATAAAAAGCCCAATTGCTGCCAAATAATAAGGTATATTTTGGTTCATTTGTATTATGATTGTTTGTTAGGAACAGGTATAAAATAAATTGACCAAAATTACGTCAATCAATTTTGATTTAGACGAATTTGATTTATTGAAGCATAGCGGGTTATGTAAAATGAATCAAATGAAGTATCAATTAAAATTGATAGTAATTGGTCGATTTATTTTTGAACTGTTCCTTATTAAAGAAGCAGCAATAAATATACTATACATTATAAATTTTTCTTTAGTCGAATTTAATCTTTTAATGTATAACGAGTTAAGTGAAAAAAATTATAACAATATGAAATATTCATTAAGGTCTAACTTTTGCAAGTAATTCAATCATTACATTGAGTTTTATATTAAAATAAAATATATTTGTATAATTGCATCACTTCCGAAAACTACAATTAGGCTTTGATAAACAAATTTATACATATTCTATTCTGCTTTATTTGTTGTAGCATAACACTATCTGCTCAATCCTCTAATAACTATATACTCAACGCAAAGCTATTTACACCCAAACAAGGTTTATCTCACCGATACATTAATTCTATCGTAAAAGATAATAGAGGAGTGATTTGGTTGGGGACTAAAAACGGTCTCAATCGCTTTGATGGGAAGTATTTTAAGGTTTTTTCTACCGAAAATGGATTAAAGACACCCGTCATTGATGAGATTTATCCTGATGATAATATATTATGGTGTTTGCACAACGAAATTGTTAATCACCAATATAAAGGGGTTACCCTATTCGATTGGGCAGCCGAAAAAAGTTTATCTCTATCAGATTATTTTAAAACAAATCTACCATTTGAAGAACATGAGATTAATAACATAGAACTCGTTAATCAAGCCCTTTATATTTATCTAACTAACGATCAAGTTTATCAATACACCACTCAAAATGGATTTATAGCTCTTCCTTTTATCCAAAAAGGAGAGCAAATTTTGGTTCAAAATGAAGACAATCAATTTCTAATTTGGCATGAAGAAAAAGCCTATTTGAAATTATTGGATAAAGTAGGTAAAGTCCAATATAACGTTACACCAAGTTTTTTAAACTCGGCTTTAAGAGTAAAATTTCAGGGTATTTCGACCGCTGGTAAATGCTGGCTAAGTTATACGACTGCTAATGGTTTAGAACTTTTTAATATCCATAAAAATGGTGTCTTTGAGCAACCTAAGATTATTACAAATTTGATAAAACAATTAGGTATAGAACAGCCTAAAAAATATCATACACAGTTTCGTTATGTTCCTCAATTCGATGCTTTCTTATACGGTAATAAATCCTATTTTATCCTATTCGATACGAATGGGAAAGTGATTTATTTTAATAATTCAGAGCAATTGAAAGGCATTCGTTCGGTTAAATTAGTTGAAAACAATTCGTTTTGGTTACCTTGTAAGAAAGGGTTTTATCAGGCTACGCTCAATAAAAATATCTTTACCAATTACCTCGCTAATCAAAATTTAGAAGATTTTAGAAGTCTTAAACAACATCAGAATTATCTATATTTCAACTCTTATAGTGGTGTTTTTAAACTTAATCCTAAATCCAATAAACCTCCAATTCAAATCTTAGAAAAAGGACTAAGTTCACTAGTTGATCGCTCCAATCAACTTTGGATAAGTACCTATAATTTATTGGTACGATACAATTTAGAAACAGGTGATACAGCAAATTTCCCCTTACCCAAGAGTCATGAAATTTGGTCAATTTATGAGGATACACAACATCGAATTTGGTACAGTAGCAAACGAGGGTTGTTTTATTTAAATCCTAAAACGGGGAGTTCTTCTATTGTCAATTACAATAAATTTTCGGAATTAGCCAATAATACGGTTTATCATTTTCATCCAAAAGGCGATGGAAATGTTTGGTTATGCACCACTTCAGGTTTGTATGAATTAGATATTGAAAAAGGTATCGTTGCAAGATATTTTACAGCAGGAAAAGGAAAATTTCAGTTACCAACATCGGATATTCGGCATTTATATTTTGATAAGGCAGCACAAGTTTATTGGTTAGCAACAGGGGATAAAGGTTTAGTACGTTGGAATCCCGAAACACAAGAATCTAAAACCTTTCCCTTGTATCGCCTAGAAGCCAATGTAATTCATGCGGTTTACGCTGATGATTATGGTTTTTTGTGGTTGAGTACCGAAAAAGGTATTGTTCAATTTAATAAAGAAAGTAGTCGATTCAAGATTTTTTTACCCGAAAATGGAACGTCTTCTCATGAATTCAATAGAATATCTCACTTAAAAGCTAAGGATGGAACAATCTATTTTGGAAGCATTAATGGAGTGACCAGTTTTCATCCAAAAGATTTAGTGCAGACTAGTAAAGACAAAGAAACGGTAAAAGTTACCGTTGTAGAACTCAACCAATTTTTGAGCAAAACTGGACAAATTGAAAACATCTCTGCTCAATTTTATGAAGATAAAATGATTCACTTGCGAGCAGGGGATCGATTTTTTAAGTTGACCTTATCGCTTGATGATTATACACATAACGAAGCTGCAATTTATTATTATAAAACCAAGACAGATGCAGATTGGGTAAAATCAAAGGATAATGAGCTTTCCATTAGCAATTTGCCGTATGGTTCTCAGATATTACAAATTAAAGGCTTATTGAATAATGGTCAATTTTCCGAACGTTTAGAAATCCCTATTGAAGTTTATCGACCGTTTTATTTGACCTGGTGGTTTGGTCTATCGTTGTTCTTATTTGTCATAGGGCTTTCTATTTTTTACACGACCTGGAAAACTCGATTATTGACGATTCAGAAGACTGTATTAGAACAAGAAGTGCAACAACGAACAGCACAAATAAAAGCAGATAAGAAAACGATTGAAGTACAAGCGGAGAAGTTAAAGGCACTGGATAAAACTAAAAACCGATTTTTTGCCAATGTTTCTCATGAGTTACGCACGCCAATTACCTTGATTCAAGGACCAATCGAGTCTGTTTTGAATAGTCAACAATTAGACAATCGCAACTTTACACTCCTTACCAAAGCGACTCAAAACACGAAAAATTTACTAAACTTAGTCAATGAGATTTTAGACTTAGTAAAACTAGATAGTTCTACCTTAAAGCTATACAACTCAAAAGTCGTTTTATATTCCTTTTTGCGACGAATCATTGCCAATTTTCAATCCTTAGCAGATCGGAAAAATATTCAATTTACCTTCAAATACGAGCTATCCAAACAATTACAAGTCAATTTAGATAAAAACAAAGTTGAGAAAATACTAAATAACCTTTTATCCAACGCTTTCAAATTTACCCCAAGAAATGGTACAATTGATATTCAAATAACAGAAACAAATAATAATCGCCTTTTGATAAAAGTCCAAGACTCAGGACAAGGTATTCCATCCAAAGATATTCCTCATGTTTTCAATCGATTTTATCAGTCATCAACTAATCATAAAGCCGAAGGTGGTTTAGGCATAGGTTTATCATTATCCATGGAATTTGTTAAGCTAATGAATGGAAAAATGTGGGTTGAAAGTAAAACCAAAGGCGATAAAACAGGCTCAATTTTTTATGTAGAATTACCCAAAGCAGAAGTGATTGCAATGCTCCCGACAGCAGAACGACTAAGATTAGATAATGAAGCACGTTTACTAAACTTTGGAAGTTTAGTAAACGAAAACGATTCTTCAAATGTCGATAAGCAAACAATCTTATTAGTAGAAGACAATCTTGACCTGCAAGAATACATTTCCTTTTTACTAAGTCCTCATTATAACATCATTACCGTAGAAAACGGTCAAGAAGCAATTAAGCGATTGACCAGTCACCAATCACCAGTCACTATTCACCTAATCATTTCCGATGTCATGATGCCCGTTATGGATGGATTAGAGTTTTTAGAAACCTTAAAAGCCAATGAAAATTGGCGAACCATTCCCGTCATTATGTTAACTGCAAGAATTGAATTGAAGGATAGATTAAAAGCTTTACGCATTGGGGTAGATGATTACTTAGTCAAACCGTTTAAAGAGGAAGAACTACTGGTACGAATTAAAAATTTACTAGCGAATTATGCAATTCGTCAATCTACCCCTGTTTTAGTTACGACAAATGATTTTGAAGCGGACACCCCCGAAATAGAGTTACCCACCATTTCAGAAAAAGACCAACTTTGGTTAGAAAAGTTTGAAAAACTGGTATTAGATACTTTAGAAGACAGTCGTTTTAGTGTCAACTATCTAGCAGAATTACAACATATCACTCGACGAACGCTCAGTTCAAAAGTCAAAAAATTGACGGGATTGACTACGAATCAATATATCCGAACGGTTCGTTTGAGTTTAGCCAAAGAACTGTTAGAAAATCAATCTTACCCAACGGTTACAGAAGTCGCAAATCGAGTAGGTTTTCAGAAAGTGGAGTATTTTTCAAAGTTATATAAGGAGAGTTTTGGAAAGTTGCCGTCGGAGTATTTGTAAACAAAGAAACTTCTAATTAAGGTTTCAAACAATTGTAGCCTATAATCTCGATATTATCTTCATCTTTATAAATATCTTTTAGCTCTTTATCTAAATCAGACCATAATCGTTTTTCATCTGTTTGGAAGATTAGAAAAATACATGAATTAGCTCTTGTTCCTTTTGTGTATTGAATTAAAGTATCTACATATTTCCTCATGTTTTTTTCATTAGCTAATTCATTATTATTTGCCCTTTTTATTTCAATGATGATTTTACCCATAAAACCATAAGATATTGAGAAGTCAGGTTTTCGACCATCTAAAAGTTCTTCTTCTCTGATTGCTGTTATTTCATTTTCTCTAAATCCACGTTTTAAGAATCCATTTTCTAATTGAGTTTTGATAGTTTTTTGAATAAGTTTTTCATACAATGGATTTTCCTTTACAGGATGATAAAATCCCTCTTGTTCGATAAAATTTCTAATATCTTGATTAAGTATTTCTTTAATCAAAAGAAATAAACTTCCTGAATTGTAAATCGGGAGATAAGATTTAGTTTTTATATCATTATATTGATTAATAGCAGCTTGAATATTTAAAGGCTTTCTTGCATCGGCTAAATATTTGTTTTTCAAGTCACTGTATGATTTTTTAAAAGCATCAATACCTTTTAGTTTTTGGTTAGCGATATACAGGTTTTCAATTTTTTTCAAAACTAAAATTGAATGATAATCAATCAATTTTTCAAAATAATTAAAGCAAATCGACCAAATGTAACTAGTGTATTTTAAGTATCGTTCATTCTCTTTTAAACGCTCCAAAGAGTATTTTAATAAGCTAAGAAAATACTCCAAATATTTTTGTTGATTAATCATTTGTAAAGCATCATCAATACTTTTATAAGTATATCTTTCTCTCCATATTTCTGATGGTTTTTGAATATCATAAAAATTGGCTAATGCCTTAATTTCTTTTATGACATTGAGTATAGTTTGCTCTTTATATGGATTTTCTTTTGACACTAAAAAACGGTTGATTAGAGGTAAAACAAGTCTATTTTTCTTAGTTTCTTGATTTGAAAAGATAATTGATAAATCATTCAAGTAGTTAAAATCTTTTGTAAAATCAAAAATTAATTCAATTGCAGTCGTAGCATCATAACCATCATATTTGTCATCTTTGACAATCTTTTTTAATACAGGAACTAATTGAGTAATTTTAAATCTCTTTATCGTATTAAATAGATTTCGTACATTAAAATACATCAAATCATCACTTCGCTCCTTGTTATAAAAATCCACTAATTGTTCTGCTTCCTCTTCCGTTAATTCGCCTAAAATATCAAGAACATTTTTTTCAAAATGATTGTCAATTGCAAAAGGCAGATACTCAACAATTTTTGCACGATACGGCAGTAAATCATCTACAAAAAAATTGATAATATCTAAGGCAGTTTTAAAAATACCAATGCTGCTTGTAACCGTATATGAATTGTCTGTTTCACTTGCTGTAATACTTGCCTCGTCTTTAAATTTAAACGAAAATATTATTTCTGTAATTAATGTTTTTAGGCGTTCTCGTTCCGTATTTGTTATAGATTTATCTATAATTTCCTTGTGATTTTTATAAAATTGACAAACGCCTGTATTGTAAAAACCTGATTCAGGTTCAAGTTTTTCTTGGAAAAGTTTATAAATATTCAATTTCCCCTTTGCAGCTTTTAATTCACGTTCTTTTTGAAATTTATCGCTTTCTTCTTTAATGTCACTTAACTCATTCGGCTTTAAATTAAATGCAATGTCCTTTAATTCGGTGTTTCCTTCATCATGATATAAAGTTCCTAAAATATAATTCAACAAATTATCATCATATGATAATAATTCGACGAACTGCTCAATATTTGATTTTTCAATGAATAGATTTATTAAATCACCTTCTTGCCAATGTTTTTTATCTTTAGCAGCTTTTACATAATCAACTATGTCTATTATATAATTTTCGTTAGCATTTTTTATTAGAGTAACTATTCCTGTTATTATATCAGGTTGTGCAAAACTCCAAGAACTTTT
>CAYLSF010000085.1:0-12981 GCA_964385675.1 uncultured Saprospiraceae bacterium | reverse complement strand
TTTGTATAATATATAAAGAGGTAATATGTCAATTTAGATATGTCATCTTTATGGATATTTATAGTAAAAAATCTCGTTGGAAATTATATTTGCTTCTTGCAGCCCTAGTAATTGTCATAGTTTCAATGATTTACACCAGCAACGTTGCAGAACGACTGGCGGCACAAGAAAGAGAAAGAGTAGGATTGTGGGCAGAAGCAGTGAGTGAACTGCTTAATACTGCTGGAGATGAAGATTGTAAAGATCAAGAACTCAATTTCATTTTCTCCATTGTACAAAAAAATAAGACAATCCCTGCTATTTTAACCGATGATAAAGGTAATATAGAATCATCCGTCAATTTAGATGAATCGAAATCAGATGATGAAGTCTATCTCCAAGAACAATTGGAAATAATGAAAGCATCCAATGATACAATTGTTTTATCTACTAATTACGGTACTAATTATGTTTTCTATAAACACTCTCGGTTATTACAACTCTTAGCAAATTTCCCCTACTTTCAGATGGCACTAATTGGTACCTTTCTATTAGTAGGATATTTAGGATTTAGTTCGGCTAGAAGGGCGGAACAAAATCAAGTTTGGGTCGGCTTTGCAAAAGAAACGGCTCATCAATTAGGGACACCTATTTCTGCCATTGTTGCTTGGATAGAACACCTGAAAGCAACTGTGGATGATGAGGAAACTCAAGATGTTCTTAAAGAGTTTAGAAGTGATGTTGGACGTTTGGAATTAATCGCCGAACGATTCTCGAAAATTGGTTCAAAACCTGAATTAAAAGAGATCAACGTCTTAGAAAATTTAGAGCGTAACTTCAAGTATATCAAACGAAGAGCGCCTCGTAAGGTTAAGTTTGATTTTCCGACTGTTACGGAAGAACCAGTTGTTCTTGCAAAAATTAACCCACCACTTTTTGATTGGGTGTTGGAAAATTTACTTAAAAATGCCCTTGACGCCATGGATGGAAAGGGCAAGATTACTGCCACTGCTTTTGAAGATGACGATTTTGTATATATTGATGTCTCCGACACCGGTAGCGGCATACCTGCATCTAAATTTAAGACGGTCTTTAAACCAGGATATTCCACCAAGAAACGAGGCTGGGGATTAGGACTTTCACTCACTCAACGAATTGTAAAAAATTATCATAATGGGAAGATATTCGTAAAAGAATCCGAAATTGGGAAAGGGACAACTTTCAGGATACAATTGCCAAAGAAATAATTTCTTACATATTAAAAAAAATATTAACTTAATGATGCTAACTTCACTACATTGGCATATTGCTTGTTAAGTCATATAAATGTCAAGTAGGTTTAATTATAAAAAGTAAGTTCCTGTTTGGATGGTTGAAGGGAACAATACAGATTGCTAGATGAATGGTTATTACAATTCTTACCAAAGACTAAGATATTAGTCTTCCATTCTTTTCATGTACTTTTGTATTTTATTAGCCATCCGACATAACTACTGTTTATCACAATAGTATCAAACATTTATGCTACCAATTTTGAGTTATTTAACGCAACTACTAATTTATATTATTACTATTACCTAGGCCGTTAAACGTTTATTTTAAGAAAACTAGCTCTAAAGGGAATTAGAGCCATACTATAATCAATTATAGTATGTAAACAAGATGCGGAGGAAAGTCTATGAGATACTTGTGTCATATTGTATGTATTTTTTTAATATATTTTTGTGTCAGTATATCTGTTACGATAGCTAATTCTGATCCTACGGGATTGATCGTAACTATTGTGGAACAGAATACCAAAGAACGACTAATAGGGGTAGCTGTCATTTGTCCAGAGCGAGGTTTTTCTTCAGCTACGGATACAAGAGGACAGGTCAATCTATTTAACGTCAACATGTCAGATACATTATCTTTCACTTATTTAGGATATGCTCCAGTAAATGTTACAGTTGCTGATATTTTAAACCAAGGTGGTGTAGTGGAAATGAAGCCAACTGTTTTTAATACACAACAAATCGTATTAAAAGGACAAACTAAATTTAAAGAACATACCGAAAATATTCCTTCACAATTAGATATTATAGATGCTAAATCAATTGCTTTATTAAATCCTCAAACAACCACCGATGCACTAGCAAATTCTGGAAATGTATTTATTCAAAAAAGTCAAATGGGCGGAGGAAGTCCTGTGATTAGAGGTTTTGAAGCGAATAAAGTTTTATTAGTAATAGATGGCGTACGCATGAATAATGCGATTTACAGAAGTGGACATCTTCAAAATGCGATTACCATAGATAATGCGATATTAGAAAGAGCAGAAGTAGTATATGGTCCTGCTTCTGTGGTGTATGGCAGTGATGCTTTAGGTGGTGTTATGCACTTTACAACAAGACGTCCAAGAATGCAATTGAAAAAAGGTAGAAATATACAACCAATAAGAAGTTTAAACGCTTATACGCGTTTTTCGTCTACTAATTTAGAAAAGACCGTTCATGCGGACTTTAATTACGGTAGAGAAAATTGGGGTTCTTTGACAAGTGTTACCTTTAGTGATTTTGATGATTTACGTTCTGGCAGATTAAAACATTCCGATTATCCAGAATTTGGAGATAGAAATTTTTATGTGCAGAATATAAATGGACAAGATTCTATTGTTAGTAATGATAATCCTAGAAAGCAAATAGGAACAGGATACAGTCAGCTTGATGTAGTTCAAAAATTTATATATCAACATGATGATAACACAAGCATGGGGTTGAATATTCAATATTCTACGTCTAGTGATGTTCCTCGTTATGATCAATTGATTGATGGTTCTATAGAAGTAATAGATGGTATTGAGCAGCAAACGTTTAAGTTTGCAGAATGGTATTATGGCCCTCAAAATCGATTATTGACAGCATTCAATTTGAGAAATAATAATGATGATAATCGTTTTTATAATAGCTTAGATTTGACCGTTGCTTATCAAAATATTGAAGAGGATAGAATCAGTAGAAGGTTTGGAAGCAATGGTAGAATTGCTCAATTTGAAACGGTAGATGTTTACAGTATTAATGCAGACTTCGTTAAAAAATTGAGCGAAAATGAGGAAAGTAAAAAGCGATTAGTATATGGTTTTGAGCTGAATCACAATAATGTAGCTTCTGAAGCTTTTGAAGAAGACATTTCGACAGGAGAAAGCATTCCTGCTATCACCCGTTATCCTGATGGTGGTAGTACTATGTCAACTTTTGGAGCATATTTAAACTTTAAGCAAAATTTATTACAACAAGTCAACGTCTTAGCCGGTATTCGATATACATACACCGCCATACAATCAAATTTTGCCAATACAGATGTTATACAATTGCCATATACCGAAATTTCCTCTAATGTAAGTGCACTAACAGGTAGTTTTGGTGCGACATGGAATCTGAAAAATGATTGGGTGATTAATGGTGTGGCTTCTACTGCATTTCGTTCTCCAAATGTAGATGACTTTGGGAAGATTAGAGCAAAAGGAGATTTTGTGACTGTTCCGAATCCTAATCTGAAAGCAGAATACGCTTTAAATGCAGAGATGAATATTACCAAGACCTTGTTGATAAAGGATCATAGATTAACAATTAGTGGAACAGGGTTTTATACTTATATGTTTGATGCCATTGTTCGTGAGAATACGACCTTGAATGGTTCTAATATCTTAGTATATGATGGTGATTCTTTATTTACACAATGGAATACAAATGCAGGTACTGCTTTTATTGCAGGAGCATCAGCTAATGTAGCATATAAAGAAGGGGCATGGGAATTTAAATCGAGTATTAATTATACCTATGGTAGAAATACGGAAGATGATAGACCGTTAGCCCATATTCCTCCGATTTATGGTCAAACAAGTATTGGTTATAATGATAAAGATAAACCTTGGGAAGGTTCTTTTATTGTTCGGTACAATGGATGGAAAGATATAGAAGATTTTTCAATGGATGGTACAGATAACTACGAATTAGCTACACCTGACGGTACACCTGCATGGTACACGCTTAATCTATATGGAAGTTATAAATTAACAGATAACCTAACGGCAAATTTGGCAGTCGAAAATATCTTAGATTTACATTATCGTCCATTTGCTTCGGGGGTGAGTGCAGCGGGTAGAAATTTCATTGTTACCTTACGAGCAAGATTTTAAATTTTAATATTTTTATAATAAAAACAAGGGGCTGAGTATCAAATACTTAGCCCCTTGTTTGTTTAATTTATTTAATTTATTGAAAATTTAAAAAGTCATTTAAATTATTGTTAACCAGTTGTTTATGTGATTTGGTGTAAAAAAGTGTTTAACTTTTTTATAAAAGTCTGTGATTTTTCAATATTTCCAACGTCTATATTATAAAGCATCAAGCAAAGCAAAGTAAATTTTAAAAACTGCCTTATTTAACAATTATTTTTTAGTAAAAATCCATTTATCCAATGGACATTTTATATAAGAAAATCGTTCAATTATAATAAGACAATTTATTCAAATAAACCAAAATCAACCGCTCATGCTAGGAAATATTGATAAACTAAGAAATGGACGCTTCTACTATTCTGAAAATCAAACAGGACCTGTTTACATTCAAAGAGAAGGCGACCAACAGATAGACTACATTCAAGATATTGAATTAACTTCTAAAGTTGTTTGGATTCAACCCAATGTCTATAAATTGATATTAATAGACATTAGTAATCCAGACCAAGTAGATTTACAAGTTGGAGATGAATTGTTTGTTTCCATTATTGAAATTACAAGTGATTATTATCTAACCGAAACAAATTACAACGGCTCTGTTAATGAGTCAAAAATTTGGTTTGCTGCGGCATAATCAAATACTAAAAAATCTTTTTATACTAGCCAACCATAAAAAAGGGATAACCGCAATTGCGAATTATCCCTTTTTCTTTTTATTCAAAGTAAGTTAATTATTCCATTCAAAAGAACCATTTATTCTACTGAAAAGACTTTATCTTCAATTCCCTTATTAATCTCGACACTTTCTAAAGTCATATTCATCACCTGTGGCCCTACAGATTGAATCGTTTTAGTTGGAAATTTAATACCACCAAATTCTTTGTATTCACTCAATTCAGCAGTTTGAGTAATAGCTCCTTGAGGCGTCTCCATACTTCCGATAGATTTCACTTTCAAACCACTTTTAACATCATAATATTCTGTTTCTTTCTTACCATCAGGAGACGTTACAATTACTTTGTATGCATCGCTTCCGTTCACCTTCTCCATCGCTTTCACCTCTAAGGTATATTTGCCATTTAGGTAATCCAATTCATTGAATATCTTGGCTTGGTCTCTTAAACTTTCTAACTGCTTACCTTCTAGTTTTTGAGTATTCCCCATCATAGATACCGCTCCTACATCACCATTTAAAATTTGAGTTTGGAAGACTTGTCCTTGCATAGATAACTCTAATTTGAACTTTTGGTCTTTTTTCTGATAAACCACACCACCTAATTTTTGAGGCCCAGCACTAACAGACATCCTTGTTACCATGTCATTCACAGATTGTAGCTTTTCCATGCCTCCTCTTGCTTTTATATACTTTTTGATGATGTCTTTTCCAGTAACATCAGTTGGAACTTCTGCTGATGCCGTTTCAACTTTATTACCATAGTTATCATAAAAATCAAGGGTTTCATTACTATCAAAACGCTTTAATTTTTCGGCTACATCATCTTTATTCCCTACTACAACAACGTGTGCATTTTTAGCCGATAAGTATTTTTCAGAAACACGTAATACATCTTCAGGTGTAACTGCTGCTAAGTTCTCCAAATACTTTTCATAATAATCCTTTGGCAAATTATATCTAGAAGTATTCAAGGCAAAACGAGCAACCGTTTGCGGACGCTCTAAAGCTCTTGCAAAACTCCCTGACATGATATTTTTCATCTTTTGTAAATCCTCCACAGATACTTTCTCTTTCCCCATTTTATCAATCTCATAAATAAACTCATGTACTGCACTATCTGTCACTTCATTACGAACAGATGCACTAGCTGTGAATGAACCAACAATAGGATCGGTAGAAATTCTAGAACCTGCACCATAAGTATATGCTTTATCTTCTCTCAAGTTTTGCATTAAACGACTTGCAAAACCACTCCCTCCTAAGATTCCATTAGCTACACTCGCAGCAATAGCATCTTTTGAACCTGGTTTTAAATCCAACGGATACGTTACATTAATAACCGACTGAACAGCTCCAGGCTTATCAACGAAGGCAACTTTTGTCTCCGTTGGAGCGCTAGGCACGTCATATTTTTGAGTTGGAATATCTGTATTTCCTTCCCATGCAGCTAAATATTTATCCAATTTTGCTTTGGCTGCTTTGGCATCAATATCTCCAACAATGACTAAATAACCCGCTTTAGGTTTGAAGTAGGTTTTATAGAATTTTTGGATAGACTTAGAAGTGATATTTTTAACTGTTTCTTCTGTTGCAATTTCGCCATAAGGGTGATTTTTACCATAACGTAATACTTGTGCAACATTCGATGCCATAGCGTTTGGCTCATTCTTAGCAGAAACTAAGTTAGATAACGTCTGCTTTCTTAATTTCTCTAATTCTCCTTCTGGAAATGTAGGATTCACTAATACATCTGCCATTAGTTCTAAAATCTGATCCGTATATTTAGCTAGACCAGAAGCAAAAACACCCGATGAACTTGTGCTTAATGTTGCACCGATAAAATCAATTTCTTCATCAATCTGTTCCTTTGAGCGATTTTTTGTTCCTCTTCTCAATAACTGTCCCATCAAATCTTGCATACCGGCTTGCTCTCCTTCCATCACAGGATCAATATTTAAACTATATTGAAAGGATACACGTGGAACTTTTGTATTTTTTACTACAATACAAGGCAAACCGTTATCCAAAGTAAAAGATTCATATTTTCCCATTTGGATCTTTGGAGCAGGCCCTGGTTTTGGCGGACGACTTCTGTCAAAACCACCGACCTCTGGGGTTTCAACTGTTCCTACTTTGGGTGAGGTATCCTCTGTTGTATCTGTTGTCGTTTTTGCCGTCTCTTTAGTTGGTGTACATTGTGCTAAAAATAAGACAACGGCTAGTAATAAAACGCTATATTTCATTTTATAATAATTTTTTGAATTGAAAATGATTTGGTGATTAGTTGTCTGTTATTTATTACTAATAACCGATAACCAATAACTAATCTTTACTATTTAGGTTGAGGTAACCAGTGTAACAACACTCTATTATCTTTATTAAAATACTTCTTAGCCGCTGCTTTTATATCTTCACGCGTTACTTTTCTGTAACGATCAATTTCTGTATTAATCAGATTCGCTTCACCAAAATACATGTGGTAATTTGCTAAAGACTCTGCTATTCCTACAATAGTAGAATTGCTAGAAACAAAGTCATTTTCAAATTGATTCTGTAACTTTTGAAATTCCCTTTCAGAAATTAATTCATTTTGAACTTTAGTAATTTCTGCCTCCATTGCCTTTTCTACATCATCTACAGATACACCAACGTTACAAATACCAAAAGCTAAATTCACACCAGGATGCTCTGTAGGTAGTGGAAAAGAACCCGCTGCTACTGCAACTTGTTTTTCATCTACGAGAGACTTATTTAAACGAGAGGATTGACCTCTTGCTAATAATGTTGCTAACATATCTACGGCATAAAAATCGTCTGTACCTTGTGCAGGAATGCGATAGCCCATCAATACGGCAGGTAACTGTACATTATCATATACGACATCTCTAATCTCTTTTTTCAATGGTGGTTCTACAACTTCAGGTTGCTTAACGGCTTCTCCACTTGGAATATCTCCAAAATACATTTGAACCAACTTCTTAGCTTCTTCAATATCTATATCTCCCGCAATAGATAAACAAGCATTTTTAGGAACATAGAATTTTTTATAAAATGCTTTATAATCTTCTTCTTTTGCTGCATCTAAGTGTGCCATTGATCCGATAGGTGTCCAACGATAAGGATGCACAGAATATGCTCGCTTCATCACTTCTTCAATCGCTGTACCATATGGACGGTTATCATAACGCTGACGACGTTCTTCTTTTACAACTTGACGCTGTGTTTCCACACCTTTATTATCTACTTTGGCATGCAGGAGTCGTTCCGATTCTATCCAAAGTCCGAGTTCTAATTGGTTCGACGGTAAGATTTCATAATAGAAGGTTCGATCTTGCGTTGTATTCGCATTGAGCGTACCACCAGCATTTTGAATGTAATCACTTATCTCTCCACGACCGATATACTTTGAACCTTCAAATAATAAATGCTCAAAGAAGTGTGCAAAACCTGTACGAGCTGTATCTTCATTTTTAGAACCTACATGATACATAATAGAAACCGCAACAATAGGAGTTGAATGATCTTCATGTAAAATAACATGTAATCCATTGTCCAAATCGTATTCTTCAAAGTTAATCTTAGCGTTTTGTGCCACTAGACCAACCATATAAGACGCGAATAATAAAGTTAATAGCGTATTTTTAATGGCAAGCATAAATAGTATAAATTTATGAGGAGCGAATAATTCATTATTGAGTAGATGCTATTACATCAAGATGTTGCACTATATTTATTTTACTATTTTTAATGAATAAACGCTACCTTTTTAGTGAATAGAATATTAGTCGCCTGTTTACTTAATTTATTACAAATTTTAACAAGTAAATTAGACTTGTAATAACACAAATTTAAAGGTACAACTTTTAAGAAAGGGAATAGTTGAGAATAGATAGGGTTTTACGTTTTTTAGACGAAACTTGGGGAAGAGTTGATAGATATAAGTAGTAATGTAATGATATGTTAATAATTTAGTACATTAATACATTTACAGCAGTTTTAAATCTTGATGAATAATTATTTTGCCTTACTTCATTGATAAAATATCGACTTGACATTTTTATTCGGCTCTAAAATCATAAAAACGACCTTAAATCCTTTAATTGAATGCTTCCCTCATAAATTGCTTTTCCTATAATTGCTCCATGTACACCAATTTCATTTAATTGCTCAATTTCAGCTATAGAAGAAATCCCACCACTTGCGATTAATTTTAAGTTAGGGTAATGTGTTCGGATGTTTTTATATAATTCCATGGAACTCCCTTCCATCATTCCATCTTTTGAAATATCCGTGCATACGACATATTCCACCCCTTGAGCCAGATAATAATCTAAAAAAGCAAATAAGTACACATCTGTCTGACTTTGCCAGCCTTGTATAGCAATTTTATTATCTAAAACATCTGCTCCTAAGATTAACTTTTGGGCAGTATAACGTTCTATCCAACTTAGAAATAAGGACTTATTCTTTACTGCAATTGTACCTGCTGTCACTTGAGAAGCGCCTGAGTCAAAAGCTAATTGAATATCTTCATCGGTTTTTACACCACCTCCAAAATCAATTACTAAGTCAGTCTGTGTCGCTATACTTTTCAATATCTTATGATTGACTACATGACGAGCCTTTGCACCATCTAAATCCACTAAATGTAATCGACGAATTCCAGCTGCTTCAAATTCTTTTGCTACTTCTAATGGATTTTCATTATATATTTTCTTTTGGTTATAATCTCCTTGTGTCAACCTTACACATTTTCCACCGATAATATCTATTGCAGGTATGATTTCTATCATTGTTATTCTTTAATAAAAGTCAAATTTGATTTTCTGACTTCTGACAGCGAAGCGGTCTAATCTCTGACTTCTTATTTATTATCACTTGAATTTCCAAATTTATCTTTTACAACTTCCCATACTAAATATGGCTCGTAACCCTTTTGAATTGCAAATTTAGCTAATTTAGCATTGCGTTGGTAGCTATTAGATGCTTTTGTTAAAGGTGCTTTTTTTTCTAAGATAGATACTAAATTATTATAATACACATCTTCCTCTATTTCAGAAAACCCCATTTTTATACAATAGGCAGAAATGTTTTTTTGCTTCAACCCTTGTCTAATCTTCGTGCGTCCCCATTTTTTAATTCGATATTTACCTCTAACAAAAGAACGAGCATAACGCTCTTCATCTAAAAACTTTTCAATAATTAAGTCTGCCATAATTTCCTCTAAATCGTGTCCTCGAATTCCTAAGTCCAATAGCTTTGACCGCACCTCTTGATGACACCTATCTTGATAGGCACAATATCGTTGCAACTTAGCTAAAGCTTCGTCTTTGGAAATATATTTCATCTTTTATTAATTACTGAGTTGACTAGTTACCTGGGTGCTTGGTAAAATAATTTTGAATTATAGACCAAGGAACTAAGTAACCAATTACTCTTTATCCTTACTATCTAACCAAATTGTAACAGGACCATCATTTAACAACCGAACTTTCATATCTGCTCCAAACTCACCTGTTCCTACGCTTTTTCCTAATGAGATTTCTGAGTGTTGTATAAATTTTTCATATAAAGGAATGGCAACATCAGGTTTTGCAGCTTTGATATAAGAAGGGCGATTTCCTTTTTTTGTGCTGGCATGTAATGTAAACTGACTAATAATGAGTAACTCTCCCTCTACATCTTTAAGTGACTTATTCATAACGCCATTCTCATCATTAAAAATTCGCATATTGATTATTTTTCGCACTAGCCATTCAATATCTTGCTGTGTATCCGCATCTTCGATACCCACTAAAATCAATAATCCTTTTTGAATAGCAGATTTAACATTGCTCTCTATAGTTACAGAGGCTTCGCTTACTCGTTGTATTAATGCTCGCATAATTAAATTATATTCTAATGAGTTTTTGCAAACTTATGAATTTAAACCATTAATTTATTGTCTAGTTTTGCATATCAATAACTTCTAATGTAACTAAACCCAACTGACTTTTCTTTGAACCTCTGAATCTTTGTTTTTATCGAATCGGATGATCTGTTGTTTATACCTATCAGCTCATAAGGGAATCTCAATTAGAAGTATTTAAGCATCGTTATCAATAGAGGAGTTCTATTGAAAAATAATTTAAAACCAAACTTCTATTTTTACAAATTGTCCAAGTTCTGACGAAATAAGAATCTCTGCGTCAATATCCTCTGCTCGTTTTCGCATATTATATAAACCATAGTTATCATCAGATATGGTTGTCGTTTCGGACATTCCAATACCATTATCCATTATTTTCAAAGAGAAATTTTCATTATTCTCAATTGAGATGTTAAACTTTGAAGCATTAGAATATTTGAGCATATTTTGAGTTGCTTCTTGTATAATACGTAAGAGATTTAGGACTTGTGTAGAAGACAACTGCTCTTCCTTTTCAATATTTCGGTTTACACTCCAATTTATATTATCCTCCAAATAATAGCTTAAAAAGGCTTCTGCTTTATCTGCAAATTCAGAAACTGAAAACTCATCTTTATTCATTGCCCAAATCGTATCACGAAGTAGCCGAATGGTAGATTGTGTAAAGTTTCGGGTGGTTTCTACTCGTTGCGATGACTTTTCGGTTTGATTCATATCTAATTGTAAGGATAATAAGTCCAAATCCGTAATAATTTTGGTCAAATTCGCCCCGACATTATCGTGTAAATCTCTCGAAATACGTTCTCGTTCATTTTGTACTTTTTGTTGGATTTTTAACTGTTGGATTTGGCGTTCATACTTTCTACGTTGATAAATACGATAATAAATAAACAAACCCAATAACAACAAAACGGACAAAACCGAAAAACCAATTAACCGCTGAATGTGCAAATCTGCTTGCTGCTGTTTGATGATTTGTTCTTTTTGTGTGGTTTCGTATTTGGTAGCCATTTCTGTCAATGCTCTTGATTTTTCAATCGAAAACAGACTATCATTTAATGTATTACTTTCTTTCAAATATTGATACGCTGTTGCATAGTCATTTGAGGCATTAGCAGCTACACCAATTTGCGAAAGCGTATGTCGTTGCAAGTCAATAAACTTTAAGGGGCGAGATATTTTTAGGCTATTTTCAAAAAACTCAATCGCTTTTCCATACTGCTTTTGTTGTAAATAAATCTCTCCAATATTATTAATATTTATCGCCAAACCTGTTGAATCATTCAACCTTTCTCGAATTTTTGAGGATTGCTGCATATAGTCAATTGACGTTTTAGTATCTCCTCGGAGCATGGCTATTTCGGCTAAATCATTCAGTGCGTACGGTAAGCCAACTTCATCATTTAATTCTTTCTTCAACTCGTAAGATTGCACTAAAAAAATCTCTGCACTATCAATATCCTTTAATTTTAAATATGCTCGTCCCCGATTACGTAACGCTGAAGCCACACAACCCATATCTTTTGCTTGCCGACATAAATCTTCCCCTTCTTTTTCAAATTTGATGGATTTTCGAAACTGTTTCTGACGATTGAAATGTAATCCCATTTCTATTAAAATATTGCCTTGTAACCCCTTATCCTCAATTTCTTCTGCAATCTTTAGAGCTAGTTGAAAACTTATCAGTTCTTGTTCAAAATCCCCCATATAATAATGGATTATCCCTTTTTCTTTGTAGGCTTTTGCTTCTAGTTCTTGCTCCTCTATTCGCTGTGCTAACTCCGTTGCATAATTGATGTAGTACAAGGCAGTATCTACATTGGATGTACGAATTTGGTAGATATTCTCAAGTATATAGTTGAGTTGTTTTTCTAAATCCAATTGATAAACAACAGATGCTGTATTTTGGCTAAAAAGACTTAGATTACTTATGAGTAAAACTATTATAAGTGATAATTTTTTCTGTAGCATTACTGATGATATGGTTTATCTGTTTCAAAATTTATAGCAATATAATTGAAGTTCTTAATATTTCGATAGTGATTTAAAAATAGGGCATTTATCCGATAGCTTTGAAGAGTAATTTTCGTGAATTTTGGATTTGCAACGGCTGCTTTAGCTGCCGATAAATTATGACGGCAGCTAATCCCGATAGCTATCGGATTAGCGTCAAGGAGATAGTAATAAGTTTTTTAGTTG
>CAYLSF010000084.1:0-12998 GCA_964385675.1 uncultured Saprospiraceae bacterium | reverse complement strand
TGTTGCAAATGCACAAATAACAGTTACTAACTCTGTATTTGCACAGGCTGGAGAAAGTTATAAAATAATTATAGCTGATAATCCATCTTCTATTCTTATTACAGCACCTGGTGGAAATCAAACATGGGATTTAACAAGCATTGGTTTAATTGGTACAGATGCAAGTTTTACAGTAGGTGATGCTGCTATGGGTTCTGCTGCTGCTGATTTTCCTACGGCTGATGTTATTATTCCAGAGTTTGGAGGTATTTCAGGTGATGGTTACGTAAAAGTGGATGCAAATGAAATGTCAACAGTAGGTGTTGTCGGTACTTTAGTTGGTATTATTGATAACTACCCTGTGAAGTTTAGTCCTGCACAAGTAGAGATTCAAACGCCATTAACTTCTACGTCAAGTTTTGCTAGCACTTATGGTTTTCAAGAAGCTATTGATCCACATTCTGATCCAGGTTCTGTTATAGATAGTTTAATCACTGATTTAGAAGCAACACTGAGTGGATTGATTACGATTGATTCGGTAAGAGTTACGTTTATTTCAAATCGTCAATCTGATGTAGATGCTTGGGGAACGTTAGATTTACCAAATGGTTCTTTCAATGTGTTACGGTTGAAAACAACAGATGAAACTAATACATCAATTGAAGCTAAAGTATCTACTTTGGGAATTCCAAATCCAAATTGGCAGTCTCCTACGGATTTAGGAGTGGATGTTTCGGCATTTCCTTTCTTAGGTACAGATACTACTATTTCTTATGACTTCTGGAATGATGTAGAAAAAATGCCTATTCTTTCCATTACCGCTAATGCAAGCAATACCGCTGCTTCTTTTGCAGCCTATTATGGTGATTTTCCAACAAGTACTGAAAGTATAAATAATAGTGCAGCAAGTGTACGGACTTATCCAAATCCAGCATTCGATAAGTTGAATATAGAGTTATCAAATTTTGATAATAGTAATTATACCGTTAAAATTTATAACATAATTGGCAAGCAAATTTGGAAGAAAACCTATGCAGTTCAAGATGAAAAGACGATCAAATTAGATGTTTCAAAGCTAAACAAAGGTACTTATCTATATACTATTTTTGATGAAAATGGTAGAAGAATTACTACTAGAAGATTTATTGTCATCAAGCCATAGTTGAGATTAAAGTATGAGATATAAACCCGATGAGTATCGGGAAAAGTAACAATAAGAGACTGTCTTAAAAACTTTTAAGACAGTCTCTTTTATTTTACAATGATTGTACTTAAGCAATCATCGAAAAATAACATTCCTTTTTGATGGCTACTTTTCAAATTCGGTAATTTATTGTTTTACTTTTACTAAATTTCATCAAACCATCAGAACTAAATAATTCCATCCTCATTTGTTTTAGTCATCAGTCACCTCCCGACACATTTATGTTAATTAACAAGATGAGAAAGTGAATTCACCAAACCAATAAGCCCATTTACTTATAATTTGAATATCTTTACGAAATCTTACTTCAATCTTTCTATCCTTACCTTTAACTTTGATAAGTGAATTTATCACACACTAATTTGATGTAATTCTATATAAATGTTAAACAAAGTTTAATTTTTAATCCTTTAATTGGTCAAATTGACGCATAAGCTATTCACAGAACTACTATAAATAGTTTACATTTGCGGAAATTATATAAGGTTTGAGATTTAAAGTGTATTGAACATCTTTTCCATCAATTCTGTCTGCCCGTTCTGCGGTAGGTAGTAAGATAAACCTTAAATCCAATAAATATGTCAAGGGTATTAGTGACAGATGGCGTTCATCCCATCCTATTAGAAGGATTAGAATCCATGGGATACCGATGTGATTATCATCCTAAAATATTGTTAGAAAAAGTTCGGACAATGATTCAAGATTATGAAGGGGTGATTATCAATAGTAAAATTTTGGTTGATAAATTTTTTTTGGATAAAGCAATTCGATTAAAGTTTATTGGACGACTAGGATCAGGATTAGAAATCATTGACTTGCAATATGCTAAGGAAAAAAATGTGGCTGTTTTTTCTGCTCCAGAAGGAAATCGAAATGCCGTAGCAGAACAGGCTTTAGGAATGTTGTTGAGCTTGTTGAATAATTTAAAGCAAGCGGATACGGAAGTGCGACAAAAAATTTGGAGACGAGAAGCGAATAGAGGTTATGAGTTGATGAAACAAACAGTTGGTATCATAGGATTTGGACATACAGGAAGTCAGTTTGCTAAAAAGCTTAGTGGAATGGATGTCAAGATATTAGCTTATGATAAATATAAACAAAATTATACACCAGAATATGTACTTGAGTCAGACATAGAAACGATACAACGAGAAGCGGATATTGTAAGTTTACACTTACCACTTACAGCAGAAACGAAACATTGGATAGATAAAGATTTTATAGCAAGACTGAATAAAAACATTATACTCATTAATACATCAAGAGGTAATGTGATACGAACAAATGATGTAATAGAAGCACTAGAAACAGGTCAACTCAAAGGAGCTTGCCTAGATGTATTTGAAAATGAAAAGACATCAACCTTTACAGATCTGGAAGATACTATGTATCAGAGATTGTATGAATTGGATAATGTTGTACTTACACCGCACATTGCGGGTTGGACTTACGAATCAAAGAAGAGACTAGCAACGGTTTTATTGAATAAAATTGGACAACAGTTTGACAAGAGAAAAAGTTAGAAATAATGGTTTGATTTCGTTTAAATCATCATTTTAACAAAAAAAAGGCAGTCAAGCCTTTGTCAAAAATCCGACACCGTCCAATATATTATTTTGAAAACGATAGCTATTTTACTAAACTTGTGAATTATCGAAATATTGAATTAGAACCGTAGTTTGAGTTGTTTTGAAATTATAAATGCTTGAATATCAAATAACAGCAACAATTTTTCTCATTACGCTAAATTATTAAGATTCATTTCAGCGTGTAAATGAATCAAGTTAAGTACAAAGAATAATTTAAATATAGGCGTCAAAACTATTGATATTCATTTATTTATATATGTGCTCAAAATAATTATAAATGAACTCGGATATTACCTAAAATTTTAAAAATAAGTAGCTTATGGCACGTTTTATTTTACTTCTACTATTTGTTGCTATGAGTACCGTTGCCTTTTCGCAGACGGCCCTGTCTGGAAAAGTAACCGATGAAGAAAGCGGAGAAGGGTTGATTAATGCTACCCTAAAGCTTTACAAAAATGGTGTATTTGTAACGGGTAAAGTAACAGATTTTGATGGAAATTTCTCTTTTAGTCCACTTACTGCAGGGACTTACGAGTTAGAAGTTTCTAATATTGGTTATAAGACAGTTAAGACTCCCGGTATTATTGTATATGTAAATAAGACAAATACCGTAAATGTAAAGTTACCTACTTCCGCTACTACTTTGGTAGAAGTGGTTGTTCGTGATTATGAAGTACCGCTGATCGAGCAAGATAATACAACTCAAGGGCAGGTTGTAACGGCAAAGGAAATCTCTAAATTGGCGACCAAATCTATTAATGGTATTGCTGCTACTACAGCAGGGGCTTCGTCAGTAGATGAAGGAGATGCGGTAAGTATTAGAGGATCTCGATCTAATGCCACAGATTACTATGTAGATGGTATTCGGGTAAGAGGTAGTATGATTCCTGAGTCTGAAATTGAGCAAATTCAAGTCATCACAGGGGGATTACCTGCGAGTATTGGTGATGTGACAGGTGGGGTTATCTCTATTACTACTAAAGGACCTTCTAATAAATTTAGTGGAGTGGTAGAATTAGAAACTTCTGAATATTTAGACGATTATCAATATCGTTTATTAAATTTCTCTTTGAGTGGACCTATCTTAAAAAATGATAAAGGATTATCTATTATAGGCTATCGTTTATCGGGTCGTTATAGATATAATGGCGATAGAGATCCATCAGGTGTAGGTGTTTATGCGTTGAAGCCAGAGGTGTATGATAGATTATTAGAAGATCCACTTCAATTAATTAGTTCAGGTGGAGAATTAGTACCTGTACCGGCAGCACAATTTCTTCAAGATGATGATGTAGAACTATTGAGAGCAAGACCTAATAGTGATGCAACTCGTTATGATGTTATCGGTAAATTAGACTTTCGTTTAGGGGATAATATCAATTTAGCGATTGGAGGTAACTATAACTACAGAGACCAAATGAATACCACAAACTCTGTGTTGAATTACAGAAGTAATAGACCTATCATTGATAGGGATATGCGTGGTTTTGTTCGTTTACGTCACAATTTAAGTGGTACAGGAGAAGAAGCAAACAAAGGAACAATTAGAAACGCGAGTTATACGCTTCAATTTAGTTATGATTTTTCTGATCGTACACAATCTAACCCAATACATGGTGACAATATCTTGAACTATGGATATATTGGTGTATTTGATCATACTGAAGTTCCTGTATTTGCTCCTGAATTTGTAGATGGTGTTCCTACAGGTGGATTAGTTCATGCGGGTAATAATATTACCCTAGTTGATTACATTCCCTCTGATATAAATCAAAACTTAACGAATTATAACAAATTTGTCGAAGATTTTGATTCTAGGACAGACTTCCCTTATTTCAATGGAAACCGTCCTGAAGCATTAATGTCCATTTATGGTTTGCATGCGAATGTAGGAGATATTTATAATCAAAATAGAAAATCAGAAAATCATCAGTATCAGTTTAATGTATCGGGTAACTTTGATATTGTACCAAAAGGAGCAGAAAAAACAGGAAAACACTCTATTCAGTTTGGTATCATGTATGAGCAAAGAGTTGATCGTGCGTATGTAATTGCACCAAGAAGATTGTGGGAAATTGGTCGTCAGTTAGTGAATGCTCACTTCAACGATTTAGATACGAATAATGTTATTGGTCAACAAACTTTACCGAATGGTCAAATTGTTGATTTATATGCCAACTTAGCGCAAGATGATGTTTGGGCGGCAGAAGATCCTCAAAACAGAACTAGTGGTCAAAATTTCTTTGATAGAAGTTTAAGAAACGCATTAGGAGTAGGTCGTACGACTTGGATCGACATTGATGAATTAACACCTGATATGTTAGATTTATCCTACTTTTCTGCAACAGAGTTAGGTAATGCTAACTTGATTCGCTATAATGGATATGATTATTTAGGAAATGAATTGGGAGGTGATGTAAGTTTTAACGACTTCTTTACGGCTAAAGATGCAAATGGTGAGCCTTTACGTCCTATTGCTCCAAACCAACCGATTTATACAGCAGCATATATTCAAGATAAATTCCATTATAAGGATATAATTTTCAGAGTTGGGTTAAGAGTTGATCGTTATGACCCAAATACGAAGACATTAAAGGATAACTATACATTGTACGATGCTTACACAGCATCAGAATGGGATAACTTAAAAGGAACAACTAGACCATCAACTATTGGTGATGACTTTGTGGTGTATATTGATGAAACATCAGAAGCAATTGAGGCTTATCGTAATGGCGATAATTGGTTTGATGCTAATGGAACACCTGTAAATAATGCGATTAATATATTTGGTGTAGATCAAGCTTATCCTGCATTGGTTAATCCTGATGATAATATTCAATCTGATAACTTTGATCCAAATTCAACTTTTGTTGATGCTGAGCCTACTGTAACATGGATGCCTCGTTTAGCATTCTCTTTCCCGATTTCTGAGGAAGCGAATTTCTATGCACACTACGATGTATTGACACAGCGTCCACCATCAAATTCATTAGCTACTCCTTTTGATTATTTCTACTTTATTGATAATATCCAAAGAAATGATGTTTTTAATAATCCTTCTCTGCGACCAGAAAGAACAGTAGATTATGAAGTAGGATTTAAGCAAAAGATTAGTAATACCTCTGCAATCAATTTCTCTGCTTATTATAAAGAGTTAAGAGATATGATTCAGGCTCAGACTTTCATATATGCTTACCCTGGTAATTACGATAGTTTCGGTAATCAAGACTTTGGTACTGTAAAAGGATTTAACTTTGGTTATGACTTAAGAAGAACAGGTAATGTGAGTTTAAAAGCAACTTATACCCTTCAGTTTGCTGATGGTACAGGTTCTGATGCTAACTCTCAGAGAGGTATTGCAAATAGAGGTAACTTGAGAGTCATTTATCCATTTACATTTGATGAAAGACATCGTCTTACAGCTACTATGGATTTCCGTTATGATAATGGTAAATATTACAATGGTCCAACTATCAATGGTAGAAAGATCTTGGAAAACTTTGGTGTTAACTTAACATTCATTGCAGCATCAGGTCGTCCATATACAGAAGCCTTGATTGCGGATGTTTTACAAGGTGTTGGTACAAGAGGGGGAATCAATCAAGCTAGAAAACCATGGAATACAGTATTAAACCTAAGAATAGATAAGGATGTACAATTAGCTAAAGGATTGGATTTGAATATTTATTTAAGAGTTCAAAACCTATTGGATGCTCGTAATGTATTAAACGTTTATAGATTTACAGGTTCTGCTGATGATGATGGTTTCTTAGCATCTTCAGATGGTTTTGCTTTCTTACAGCAGCAATTAGATCAAGCGGCTGTAGTCAGATCATATCAATGGAGAGTATTAAATCCAGGGTTTTATAGCTTACCACGTAGAATCTTCTTGGGCGCATTAGTTTCCTTTTAAAAAATAAAAGTGAATCGAGTATCTCTTTTGTAAGAGATACTCTATTAGATAGATTTATATTTATAAATCAACTCAAATTAGAAAATTCAATATTATGAATAGAATAAAAATATTTTTAGTGCTATTCGTCTTTCTGGGTTACCTGACAAGCGTTGACGCTCGTTATGTGCCAGAAAATATAGGAGGTGCGAATGGGGGAACAACGACAACTACCCCTACTCCTTCTACAACCCCTACTGCTGGCTATCGTGCGACTTGTGCAGAGGCAACTGCTCAAACAGATTTAAATATTAATAATGTTAGAGCTAGACTATTGAATGGAGGTGATATGTGGTGGGACTTTAACGATGGGCGTTATATTGTACCTAATGTAGGCCCTGGAGAAACAGCCGTTTCTTCTATATTTGCTGGTGCAGTTTGGATAGGAGGATTTGATGACGGGGGTAATCTAAAATTAGCAGCACAAACTTATCGTACTTCTGGTAATGATTATTGGCCTGGTCCCCTTCAACCGAACTCGGGAGAGACTACAGATGAAAGTTGTGAAAGATGGGATAGACACTTTACTGTTTTTGGAGCAAATATCTTTGCAAATATCAATAATTTTCAAGCAGGAACTTTAGAGTGTGATAATGTACCTGTCGATTTAAAGCGTTGGCCGGGTAGAGGAAATCCACACTTTGCAGATTTCTTTGGTTTTGAATTACCAGATCAACCATTAGCACCATTCTATGATGAAAATGGTGATGGTACATACAATCCTTGTGACGGTGATTTCCCAATTATTGAAGTGAGAGGATGTGAGCCTGGAGAAGCAAATCAAGCTTCTATTGCAGACCAAATGACTTTCTGGATTTACAATGATAATGGTAATATTCATACACAGACTACGGGAGATGCTATCCGTATGGAGGTACAAGTATTAGCGTTTGGTTATGCAACAAATGATGAGGTGAATGATATGACTTTCTACCGTCATAAATTGATTAATAGAGCTAATTCATCTATTGATAGTATGCACTTCTCCATGTGGATTGATGCAGATTTAGGCTGTTTTACAGATGATTTAATTGGTTGTGATACCACTAGAGCATTAGCTGTTGTTTATAACGAAGGTACTGTAGATGGAGCAGGAGGTTGTGCTCAAGGTACACCTTCTTATGGTGATGAAGTGCCAATTTTAGGGGTGGATTATTTTAGAGGTCCTCTAGATGAAAATGGAGCGGAACTAGGTATGTCTTCTTTTACGTATTATAACAATGCAACAACGACTCCTAATCCAGCTACAGCAGATCCAACAAACGCTGTAGAGTATTTTAACTATATGACGGGTTCATGGAGAGACGGACTACCATTTACGGTAGGTGGTAATGGATACGGTGGAACTATTCCTACTAAATATGTATTTCCAGATCCTCCAAATGATCCTAATGGATGGTCAATGTGTACAGGTGGTGTGACGGGATCGGATATCCGAACTTTACAGACTTCTGGACCTTTCCGACTAGATCCTGGTGCAGTAAATGAATTGATTATTGGTGTAACTTGGGTTCCAGATATTTTGTATCCTTGTCCTGATTTAGCTCAGTTGTTAACAGCAGATAACTTAGCACAGTTCTTATTTGATAACTGTTTTAAAATTACAGATGGTCCAGATGCTCCAGATATGGACATTGTTGAATTAGAAAATGAATTAGTGTTAATTTTATCAAACGATACGATTGCCTCAAATAATGCTTTTCAAGGTTACGAAGAACCTACAATTGTCGATGACATTACAACACAAACAGATACATTGTATAGATTTGAAGGTTATAGAATATATCAAGTAGCAGATCCTTCAGTTTCAGTTTCTGAATTAGATGATCCAGAAAAAGCGAGACAAATTTTCCAAGTTGATATCAACAATGGTGTTGGTAAAGTATTCAATTGGGAAGCATTTGATGATCAGGGGGGATTTGATCCAACTGCTTCAGCTGTTTTTGTACCAGAATTAATGGTAGATGGTAGTGATGCAGGTATTCAACATTCTTTTAAAGTAACTGAAGATCAATTTGCTCAAGGTACTGATAGAAGGTTGATTAATCATAAGAAATATTATTTTGTAGCTATTGCTTATGCTTATAATAACTTTGCGACATATGATCCTGGTGCAAATGTTGGACAAAGAAGACCGTATTTAGAAGGTCGTCGTAATCTTGGTTCAGATGGTTTAGGTACACCATATGTTGGTATTCCTCGTATCGTTGCTCCTGAGTTTAGTGGTATTAGGTTAAATGCAAATTATGGAGATGGACCACAAATTACAAGATTAGATGGTGTCGGAAATGGTGGTAACTTTTTGGATTTGGCAGACGGAATGGCAGATGCTATTTTAGCTAGTAATCAAGAAGATGTTATTGTCTATGCACCAGGTGCAGGACCAATTGATGTTAAGATTGTAGATCCTATTAGAGTAGAAGCAGGGACTTATACATTAAATATTTTTGATGAAAATATGTCTAATGATGAATTAGATAATGATGTGAATTGGATGCTACAAGATGCTTCTGGTAATCAGTGGTTCTCTGAAATTTCAATTGATAGAACAAACGAGCAAGTTATTTTAGATAGAGGTATTTCTGTATCTGTTGGGCAGGTAGCAGATGCAGGTACTAATCCTACAAATATTGAGAGTAATGGATTCATAGGTGGCTCAATTGAGTATCCAGGAGGTGAAGCGTGGTACACAGGTTTGGGTCCTACGCAAAACCCAGGATTCTTAGCAGCTATATTTAATCCAGGTGTATTTGATTATGTGCAAACAGGTCTATTACAACCTGATGAGAATACAGATCCAGAACAAGTATATTCTAATGTATTAGAAGGAAGTTGGGTACCTTATACCTTATGTAATTGGAGAATAACCGATCCAAACACAGGTAATGCTTATGCTCCTTACATTACACCAGCATGGATTAGTAGTTTAGGGCAATCGCTTCAAATTTCTAATAAATTGGAGACCTTGAATAATGTAGATATTGTTATTACATCTGATCCATCAAAATGGAGTCGTTGTGTGGTAGTCGAAACCGCTACATTCTTCCACCAGCAAGATGGATTCTTGCCACAGCAGGATCCCACTTCACCATTGCCTCCAAGTCAATTTGATCCAAGAGAGAGTCCTTCTCTTGGTAAAGATGGTTTACCTGATGGTGATGGTACAGGTATGTCGTGGTTCCCTGGTTATGCGATTAATGTAGAAACAGGTCAGCGCGTAAATATTTTCTTTGGTGAAAATTCTATTTATGATGGTCTTCAGTTTCCTGGAGCTGATAATGGAGCAGATATGGTATGGAATCCATCTAATACAGTATTTGAAGATATTGGAGGAGATGGTTTAGCAACGTCGCTTTCTGAATTTGTTATGGGAGGTCAGCATTTTGTTTATGTTACAGATGAATTATATGATGAGTGTGCTACATTGCGTTCTCGTTTAAATGGTTCTCCTGCATTTAAAATACAAGGTTTGAGACAAGTTAAGTGGGCTTCATTACCTATTTTGCCTCCTGACTTTAGTTTTACTACAATGGCAGAAGGTTTAGTGCCAGCAGATGCAACGATTAAATTAAGAGTAGATGATCCTTATGCAACTGTACCTGAAAACTTTGCAAATAGTGTAAATAATAACGGTTATCCACAATACCAATTTTCTTTAGATGCGTATGGTGCTGAAAAAGCAGTAGCGGAAGTAGCAGAATCTTCATTGGATTTAATCAATGTCGTACCAAATCCATATTATGCGTATTCTGCTTACGAGACTAGACGTACAGATAATATTGTGAAAATTACCAATGTTCCTGCAAGAGCTACGATTACAATTTATTCTTTAGATGGTAAATTCATCCGTCAGTATGATAGAGATGAGTCTCCAATTAAAACGAGTGGACAGCTTGAAGAACAAATCGTAACATCAGTAGAGTGGGATTTGAAAAACAGTAAAGGAATTCCAGTAGCAGCAGGTGTTTATTTGATTCATGTCAATGTTCCTGGCGTTGGAGAGAGAGTAATCAAATGGTTCGGTGTGAATAGAACATTTGACGCTCAGGATTTATAATAATAAAGCAGTGTAGAGTGGGTGAAAATTCACTCTACATTTGTTTGATTTTGTTATTGTATTTAACAATAACGCTCAGTGCTAGACTTATGGTAATTTTGAATATGTAAATATTGAAATTGTACAATAGAGTAGATTTATGATACCATAGTCTTTTTATCAATCAAAATAACTTTCACAATGATGAAATATTTATACACTATCTTGATTGTTGCATTAACATTGACAGTTAGCAATGATATATATGCAGGTAATCCAGATCGTCAAGGGGAAGCAGGAGCTTACGAGCTAGTGATGAATCCTTGGCCGGTGAGTGCTGGGTTGCATGGCATGTTAGCATCAAGAGTTTCGGGTATTGATGCGATGCGTATTAACGTAGCAGGTCTTAGAACCATTAATAAAACAGAGTTAGCTTTTGCTCGTACCACTTATTTACAAGGTACAGATATTTATATGAACGCTATTGGCTTTGGTCAAAGAGTAGGAGATGGCGTAATTGGCGTAAGTTTGATGTCTTTAGATTTTGGGGATATTGCGGTAACAACTACCGATCAACCAGAGGGAGTTGGAGCAACTTATTCTCCATCTTTCTTTAACTTAGGATTAGCTTATACGCATACTTTTGATAAGAAAATTTCTGTGGGAACAGTTGTACGTGTTGTTTCTGAATCTACAACAAACGTTTCTGCACAAGGGGTAGCAATTGATGCTGGTATTCAATATGTTACGGGTGAGGAAGATAATTTCCGTTTTGGTATTTCTTTAAGAAATATTGGTACACCTATGCAGTTTAGTGGTGAGGGTTTATCTTTTATTGGTGCATCACCTGATGGTAGTTTCAATCAAACGATTAATCAGCGTTCTGCACGTTTTGAATTACCCTCTCAGTTACACATTGGTGCATCTTATGATTTCTTATTTGCAGGAGAAAATAGATTATCAGCAATTGGTAACTTTACGTCAAACTCTTTCGGTAGAGATTATTTAGGCGGTGGATTAGAATATTCTTTCCGCGAGATGTTTACAGTAAGAGGTGGATATCGTTATGAAACAGGAGGTACTATTGATGTAGCAGATGAGTCTGTTTATACAGGATTAAGTGCAGGTGCTTCTTTACAAGTGCCATTAAATAAGAAGAAAAGTACTAAGTTTGCTGTGGATTATGCATATAGAGCAACAAATCCTTGGCAAGGTACACACAATATTGGTGTACGTTTAACACTGTAGAAGATATAATGTAATAGTAAAGGTTCTAATAAAAAGGGATGGATTCGTTCATTCCTTTTTATTATTTAACAGAACTTTTTATAAAAAACAGGCGTTTCCCTTTGACAAGTTATCAAATATATTGTAACTTGTGTTAACATAAAATTAATGTTAATCTTTTTAAAAGAACGTTTCTGAGTACATCAGAAACGTTCTTTATTATTTATTACACGATAAAAAAACTCAAAATTTCTCTTTAATTAGAGATACCCACTTATTTCTATTCTACTAAGAATACACAAGCTCAAGGAGTGTTTTAGTGTAAGGTTAAAAATTACTTCATTAACATATTTTGAGTCAAGCGGCAGCAAATTATTTGGTTAAAATAGAGCCAAAAATTTGTTGGTTAATGCTTTTGTCCTTTGTAGAAGGTATTGGACAATAAGTGAGGAATTATTTTATAAATATTAAACGGTTTAGATTATGGCTATTGAATATCTTTCTCAAGAACGTTATGATGAGTTGGTTAAGGAATTAGAACGCTTAAAAACTGAAGAAAGACAGAAGGTTTCTAAAGCGATTGCGGAAGCTAGAGAAAAAGGGGACTTATCAGAAAATGCGGAGTACGATGCAGCCAAAGAAGCACAAGGATTATTAGAGCTTAAAATTAATGAATTAAGTACAGGACTAGCAAATGCTAGAGTTTTGGATACCAGTACATTAGATACTTCTAAGGTCACCGTATTTGCTAAGGTGAAGATTAAAAATATGAAGAATAAGAAGATTTTCACATATCAATTAGTATCTGAATTAGAGGCAAATATTAAACAGAAGAAAATTTCTGTTACTTCTCCTATTGGAAAGGGATTATTAGGTAAAAGTGTGGGAGATATTGCAGAAGTAACGACGCCTAGAGGTGTTTTGAATTTTGAAGTTTTAGATATTTCTTTCTAAAATTATTATACTTTGAATTAACACTGTAAAGCCTATTTGGTCAATGATTGATTT
>CAYLSF010000083.1:0-13068 GCA_964385675.1 uncultured Saprospiraceae bacterium | reverse complement strand
ATATTTGCATTGAAAACATTGCTTTTTATAAGACGATTAGATTTTATCTGATACCTAAAAAATATTCAATTTATGTTAAGTACACATTTACCAAAGAGTGCTAGAAATGACCTATCTGTTGAACCTCAAAAGTTATATCCTGAAATGTTTGGGGCGATTCAAGATGGAAATTGGTCAAAATTTAATAATGCTATTTCACTATTGATGCCATTCAGTGCAGAAGTTAGTGAAACCAATAAAAAAAAGTTGGAAGCTGCAGCAACAGCACAAGATAGTTTTAAAGCTAAAAAATATTTAATTGCGATTATAGCAGGAGGGATAAAGCAATTGTTACAGGCTTCAGTAAGTAGTGCTGCTGTATCAAAAAAAGAGGCGATTCGTCAAGGCTTTGCAGAATATATGGAAATGCACAATGAAGTGAAATCAGATCATCCAAATGATTCTAAAGCTATTGTAGAAACCTTCCGTACCGCTTTAAAGCAAAGTGAAGATGCTACAGCATTTGAGGAAAGTATCCATACTATCGTGAGAAAATTAAAAATCGTAGTCGCATAATCTACCATCAGTAGTATCTTAATAGCATTAATATAAGTTCGCTAAGCCTTTAAGTACTGTTGGATGACATTACTTAGTGAACTTATACACGAAATCTTTTAAAACCATACACTTTTTGATGGCATAGAGTAATGTCCCGTAGGGACAAACTGTTTATAGTAAATTAGATAAAATATTAAATGGCGTTCCATAGGAACAGCCTTCTTGATGACGATATAAGGCTGTTCCTACGGAACGCAATACTTGTTTTTGTTACTATAAACAGATTGCTCTTACAGAGCATTCCAACTTTTTGTATGGTTTTGAAACGAAATCTCAAAAATATACCGTCACAATATCCTTAAAATGTAATTTTAATGTCAAACTGAGTATCTTTACACAAACCTTCCATTCAATTGAGTCATAGAAAGGTAAGAATCACTAAAATAAAACTAAACTTCTACAGCACTACTATCAATTAAAATATTCTAAAGTTAATATTTAAAACCATACACTTTTTGATGGCATAGAGTAATGTCCCGTAGGGACAAACTGTTTATAGTAAATTAGATAAAATATTAAATGGCGTTCCATAGGAACAGCCTTCTTGATGACGATATAAGGCTGTTCCTACGGAACGCAATACTTGTTTTTGTTACTATAAACAGATTGCTCTTACAGAGCATTCCAACTTTTTGTATGGTTTTGAAAAGTTAATATATATCATTACATGATATGTTAATTGATTCATTTCAATAGTATAATGTTATTATTACACCTCAATAATGAGGAATAGTTACTAAATTTTTGTAAATCAATTTTTATCTAAACTAAAGATGTATGAAGACATTACATTTACTTTTTTTAATGTTGCTGGTGAGTTGTCTAAGCATGACAGCCTGGGCGCAAATTAACTCTTTTCCACATGACGAGGGCTTCGAAAACGGTGGATCTATTCCTACAAATTGGACGCAGGAATATGTATCTGCTTCGGTAGATTGGGCCTTTGCAACTCAAAATCAAAATGGCTCAGCCACGGCTCGTACGGGTACATACCTAGCTCGTTTTTATTCGCCTAATTACGATAGTGATGCGACCAGACTAGTGACCCCTCAACTAGATTTAACGGGTCTAACAAATGGTGCTCGGGTTAAGTTTTACTATACACAAGTATCTTGGGCTGGTGATCTAGATGAGTTAAGGGTCTATTATAAAACCTCTTCAGGAGGAGCTTGGAATATAATCGGTACTTATACCTCCGAGGTTCTTTCATGGACAGAAGTTGTCTTAAACTTACCTTCTCCGAGTGCAGATTACTATATCGCTTTTGAAGGTACATCTGGCTATGGTCGTGGGGTGACAATTGATGATGTAACTATAGAAGAAGTGCCTTCTTGTTCTGTCCCTTCAGCAATGGGAGCATCCGCTATAACATCTACTTCAGCCACCTTAGGTTGGACAGCTGGGGGTTCTGAAACAACTTGGAATTTAGAATGGAAAGCAGGGGCAGACTTTACACCCGGTACAGGGGCAGAGGATGTTGCCGCTACTACTTCTGTCAACCCTGTTAGTATGTCGAGCTTAACGGCACAAACTACCTACTATGTCTATTATCAAGCAGATTGTGGCGGTGGTGACATGAGTAGTTGGGCAGGGCCTTATACATTTACTACTGCATGCGCAGTCGTTTCTACTTTTCCATATACCGAAAACTTTGATGGTGGAGCCAATGGTTGGATCTCAGGCGGTACGAATAGCTCATGGGCATTGGGAACACCGGCTGATGATGTCATCAATTCGGCAGCAAGTGGGGCAAACTCTTGGATGACCAACTTAACAGGAGATTATAATAGTAGTGAAAATTCCTATGTCATGAGTCCTTGTTTTAATATGTCTTCTTTAACTGCTCCTAGGGTATCTTTAAGTTATTGGGTAGAGTCTGAGACTTCTTGGGATGGGGCGCTATTACAATATACCACAGATGGTACAACTTGGAATACAATAGGTTCTATGTCATCCGGTGGAACCAACTGGTATAATGATGGAACGATTGGTGGATTAAACTGGGCAGACAGTGAGCAAGATGGTTGGACAGGTACAGGTTCAACTGCTTGGGCAACCGCAACGCATGATGTATTCGCTTTAGCAGGAGAGTCTTCCGTGATTTTCCGTATTGCATTTGGTTCTGATGGTAGTTCGAATGATGATGGTTTTGCTTTTGATGATTTTATGATTGAAGATGTAACTTGCCCTGCTCCATCGGGTATGGCAGCTGGAAGTATTACAGAGAATAGTGCAGACTTAACTTGGACTGAAACCGGTACGGCTACTACATGGGATTTAGAATGGAAAGCAGGGGCAGACTTTACACCAGGAACAGGTGCAGAAGATGGTTCCACTTCTCCTACGACTACGGCTGCTTACACTATGTCAAGTTTAACGGCAGCTACTCAATACTATGTATATTATCGCTCAGATTGTGGTGGTAGTGAGAGTGATTGGGCTGGTCCTTATAACTTTAGTACAGCGATACCAACAGCACAAGGCGTAACTTGTACTACCCCTGATGCGAACTCATCGGTTATATTTACGGAAAACTTTGAAGATAATAGTCAAGGTTGGACTGGTAATGTAGGTGTTGGTAATGGGAACTGGGAAATACCTGATGGTTCTACTTCAAGTGGTACAGGACCAAGTGATGGCTACAATGGTGGTAACTATACCAACTATGAGGCTTCTAATACAAATTCTAATACAGGAGCAATGGTCTCTCCTGCAATTAATTTAAGTGGTAGTGTAGATGATGCGGAATTATCTTTCTGGATGCACGCTTATGGTGCTAATATGGGAACACTCAATGTAGGAGTAGGTACAAGTGCTGGAGGACCATTTACCAATGTATTCACATGGAGTGGTCAGTTGCAAACCTCAGCAGCAGAGGCTTGGCAAAATGTAGGGGTGGACTTATCTGCTTATGTAGGTCAAACCATTTATATACAATTTGAGCAAGTCGACGATCAAGGAGGTTATGAAGGAGATATGTCTATTGACCTAGTAGAGGTAACAACCTGTCAAGGTTGTCCGGCTCCTTCTACTATGGCAGCAGGTAGTATTACGTCAAGTAGTGCGGATTTAACCTGGACAGAAAATGGTAGCGCTACTACATGGAATATAGAATGGAAGGCAGGCGCAGACTTTACGCCTGGTACAGGTGCTGAGGATGGTTCCACTTCTCCTACTACTACACCAGCATATAGTATGTCTAGTTTAATGGAGAATACGACGTATTATGTATATTATCAATCAGACTGTGGTGGTGATGAAAGTAGTTGGGTAGGTCCTTATACCTTTACCACACTTTGTGGTAGTGAGGCTTTACCATGGACAGAAGATTTTGAGAGTATGCCTGCTGTAGGTGGTGGAGTTATACCTGATTGTTGGTTTGAAGATGGAGACTGGACTTCTGCGAATGCGACAGGCAATAATAACCGTAAACCTAATGGTGGTACGCACTATATGTACACAGCCTGGGCTGCTGATGATTGGTTGATTACTCCTGGGTTTGATTTAACAGGTGGTACAGCTTATACCTTCTCTTTCTACTATGTTACAGATGGTAACGCTGGATGGACAACCCTAGAAGCAGCTTATGGTACAGCACAAGACGGTGCTTCTATGACGAATGCTATCGGTACACCAGTATCTGGACCAACAAACACAGATTATGCACTGTATAGTGTGTCTTTTACACCTGCTTCTACAGGTACTTATTATATAGGCGTACACGTAGTAGCTTCAGGTGCTCCATGGTATATGTCATTTGATGATTGGGACTTGAGAGAAACGCCTGCTGCTGATGCAGAAGTTACGAACCTAGCATTACCTACAGGAGATCCTTGTAGTAGCTTATCTGCTACGGAGACCATTACCGTAACAGTTAAAAACAATGGGGCAAGCCCAATCGCTATAGGTGATGCAAGTGTGGCATTGGCAGGTGTAACCGCTACACCACAGACAAATGCTGGAGAAATCGCTAGTGGTGCTACGGAGGATATTGACTTTACCGTAGATATGACGACCGATCAAACCTATAACATTACCGCTACTGTTACCCTAGCAGGGGATAGTGATGTGGGGAATAATTCACAAATGGGATCTGTAACTAGTGGTGTAGGAGAAGCAACATCTCCTTTCTCTTGTGATTTTACAGGATTTACAGGAGCTAATATAGATGTTTGCTCGGGTTTCATTGAAGCAAATGGAGATGGTACACCTGTAGAAGGTGATAGTGATTGGACAAGTAGTAGTGTATTCGGTGTAACTACAGCTAGACATAACATTTTTTCTAATAATGATGATGAATGGATTATTACGCCTACTTTTGATTGTGGCCCTACCACTGCATTTGCAATGGAAATTGCTATTACAAATTGGAATAGTAGTGATCCAGATGCTGATGGTATGGCAGGTACTGATGATGCCGTTTATGTTAAGGTATCTACAGACTGTGGAACAAATTGGACAACTGTAAAAACTTTCAATGATGCGAATACAACTGGTATTATCAGTAATACTTTAACTAGAAGAGTTATTGATTTATCCGCTTATGATGGGCAAACTATTCAGGTGGGTATTCATTCTACGGACGGTAGCACAGATGATGGTCCTGATTATGACTTCCATATCGGAAATCCTCGAGTAGATGATATCGCTAATATTCCAGTTGAGTTATCTACGTTTACTGCAACTGCAGAGGGCGCTGTAAACTTATTACAATGGACTACTGTAAGTGAAATCAATAATGCGTACTTCGATGTAGAGCGTTCTACTAATGGTGTGGAATTTGAAACTATCGGTACCGTAGAAGGTAACGGAACTACTGTGGAGATATCTAACTATAGTTTTATAGATAACGCACCTGAACCAGTGAGTTACTATCGTTTACGTCAAGTAGATACAGATGGTCCTTTTGAATACTCTAATGTAATTGTTGTGAAAAGAGATGGTGCACAACGTCCTTTAAGCATCGCACCAAATCCTGCAAAGAACCATTTGAATGTGCTATTTGAAGCTTCTACAGAAACGACTCGTATCAGAGTATTTGATGTACGAGGAAAACTTGTAAGAAATATAGAAAAAGCGACGGACATTGGTGAAAATAACATTACGCTAGAAATTGCTCAACTCGGTCAAGGTATGTACTTCTTAGAAGTCATCTCAGGTAGTGCTATTCAGCGTAAGTCGTTTATAAAGCAGTAGTTTAGTTATCGGTTGTCTGTTATCAGTTGTTGGTTTCCGAATATTCGAGTAACAGATAACAGACTACCGTTAAACTGTTAAAAAATTAGATTCAATCAAAAGCCTGCTCTTTATTAGAGTGGGCTTTTGTAATTTAGAGGTACGGGTTACGGATTACGAGTTGTACATTGTATATTCCGCATCAATTTTAACTCGTAACTCGTAACTCGTAACTCGCAACAGGAAAACATGAGAATTATTATTTTACTGTTTTTTTTAGTGAATGCAACTTTTAATAGTTTTGGGCAGCAAACCATGGGGCTGTTTCAAAACGATAGTACGTCCTTCAATGGCTATACTTTAATAGCGTCACTAAGTTCTACCGAAACATTTTTAATCGATAATTGTGGATTTATCGTACATCAGTGGTCTAATAGTACACATAGACCTGGTGCTTCTGTATATCTATTAGAAGATGGTAGCTTAATGCGGACTTGTCGATTAGGTAATGGCGTAGGAGGACGTATAGAACATTATGATTGGGATGATAACTTAATGTGGTCGTACAACATATTGGATAGTACACAAGAACAACATCATGACATTGAAGTATTACCGAATGGAAATATCTTGGTCTTAGCCTATGATATTCGTTCCAATGCAGCCGCCCTTGCTGCAGGTCGAGATCCTAATACATTGCTAGGAGAACTTTGGTCAGAGAAAGTAGTAGAATTACAGCCTATAGGCACAGATAGTGCTGTCGTTGTATGGGAGTGGTACTTATGGGATCATTTAATACAAGATTTACAGGCAGGTTCAAATTTTGGTGTCGTCAATCAGCATCCTGAACTAGTCAATATTAATTATGATACTGATGGTAGTATGGGGATAGATTGGATTCACGCTAACTCTATTGATTACAATGAAGATTGGGATCAAATTATTATTAGTGCTAGGCGTTTTAATGAGATTTGGATAATTGATCATAGCACTACCACTGCAGAAGCTGCTAGTCATACAGGTGGTCAATATGGTAAAGGTGGCGACTTATTATATCGTTGGGGTAATCCTGCAGCATATCAAATAGGCGAAGAAGGAAGCCAAGTTTTCTTTGGACAACACGATGCACAATGGATTCCTTCTAGTTATAGAGACGGCGGTAAAATCATGGTGTATAATAATGGTCGAGGTAGTAGTAATTCAATATCTCAAGTACAGATAATAACTCCACCTATAAATGCCAATGGTAATTATTTTTACCAAGCAGATTCAATGTACCTACCTCATGTGGTAGATTGGAGCTATACCACACCGAGTTATTCTAATTTTGTATCTGGTGCACAACGGCTTGAAAATGGTAATACCTTAATTTGTAATGGGCCAAGTGGTAATGTGATTGAAATAGATACTTTCGATAACCTAGTTTGGGATTATGTGAATCCTGTAGGGATAAATGGAATTATCGGTACACAGGGAACTCCCCCTAGCAATAATACTTTATTTAGGGCTTATAAGTATAGTCCATTTTATCCTGCCTTCACAGGTCGTACCTTAACCCCTACTACTCCTATCGAACTCAATCCATTACCGTCTAATTGTGTGGTTTACTTCCCTGTAGATACCGAACCGCAGTGGCAGACGCTTGATATTCAGGTGATTCAAAACCCTATTCAGGATATATTGCGTATTGAAAACAGTATGCAAAATAATATTCAATTGAAAGTGATAGATATATTAGGTAGAATAGTGCTAGAAGATTATGGTCAAGCGACTTTGCTAGAATATCAAGTACAACATTGGGCAAAAGGAAGTTACTTTATAATTGCAATAGATGAGGAAAATAACACTTTATATCGTCAGCAGGTTATTAAGAATTAATTCAGATGTTAGTTCTCAGATAATTCGTGTAACCGACAACCGTTAAACTGTTAAAAAATTAGATTCAATCAAAAGCCTGCTCTTTATTAGAGTGGGCTTTTGTAATTTAGCAGTTCACTATTGCTTGTTATGAGTTGCCTGTTACCTATTAAAAACTGGCAACCTGCAACTGGCAACCGACAACCGATAAAATGAGAATCAGTAGTATACTATTTTTTGTAGTAAATTCGATTATTACAAGTTTTGCACAGCAGACTATGGGGCTATTTCAGAATGATAATACTTCCTTCAATGGGTACACCTTAATTGCACCCTTCAATTCTTTTGAGACCTACCTAATCGATAATTGTGGTTTTGTGGTCAATAAATGGGAAAATAGCACTTATCAAGCAGGGGCATGGACTTACTTATTGGAAGATGGTAGCATTATGAGAACTTGCCGAGTACAGGGTAACTTTATGACAGGTGGTTCTGGCGGTCGTTTAGAGCAATATGATTGGGATGATAATTTGGTTTGGTCGTATGATATAGCAGATTCCACACAGCAGCAACATCATGATATTGAGATATTACCCAATGGTAATATCTTGGTGTTATCATTTGATTTTAGAACTAATGCGGAAGCAATTGCTGCTGGTAGAGATCCAAATTTGCTGCAAAGTGATCTTTGGTCAGAAAAGATAATAGAGTTACAACCTGTAGGGACAGATAGTGCCATAATTGTATGGGAATGGTATCTTTGGGATCATTTGATACAAAACTTTGATAATCAACAGCAAAACTATGGAAATATAGTTTCATATCCAGAATTGATTGATTTGAATTATGCAGGAATTGGTGGAGCAGGTCAAGATTGGATTCATGCTAATTCCATTGACTATAATGAAGATTTGGATCAAATTGTCATTAGTGCTAGAAACTATCATGAAATCTGGGTGATAGACCATAGCACAACTACGGCGGAAGCTGCTGGTCATACAGGTGGAAACTCGGGTAAAGGTGGAGATATCCTCTATCGGTGGGGTAATCCAAAAACCTACAGCAAAGATGAAAAAGCAGAACAAGTATTCTTTGGACAGCATGATGCGCACTGGATACCCAAAGGATATAGAGATGGTGGCAAAATTATGGTTTATAATAATGGGTTAGATTATGATAGTTTAGAGTCAAGGGTTCAAATAATCGCTCCACCTGTAGATCAAAATGGTAATTATTTTTTTCAACAAGATTCTGCATATCTTCCCAAAGTGGTAGATTGGAGCTATACCACCCCAAATTATTCTGATTTTGTATCTGGTGCACAGCGACTTGAAAATGGAAATACCTTAATTTGTGATGGCCCTCTGGGAATAATTATAGAGTTAGATACGCTTGAGAAGGTGGTATGGCATTATGTAAGTCCTACTGGATTAAATGGTAATATTAACTCACAAGGAAATTATCCTAGTAATAATACATTATTTAGAGCAGAACGGTATAGTCCATTTTATCCAGCATTCACTGGTCGTACTTTAACGCCTACCGCACCTATTGAACTCAACCCTTTACCATCTAACTGTGTCATTTATTTTCCTGTAAATACTGAGCCAAAGTGGCAGACGCTAGATATACGATTAATAGAAAATCCAGTAACAGATGTATTGAGAATTCAGAATACTTTTAATCATACTATAGATTTAAAAGTAGTCGATATGATGGGAAGAGTGGTATTATCGGATCATACTACTGATGCTTTATTGAATTATCATACACAGAATTGGGGAAAGGGAGTTTATTTTATTATTGCAATAGACGAAGCGAATAATACATTATATCGGCAGCAGTTTATTAAATTGTAACATTCTCCTATACTTACAGATGTGGCGAACTACTTTTGTAGAATAGTAATAATGTTTAATTGATGAAAAAAGCCATTATCACTTAGGTGGTAACGGCTTTTCTGTACAAAGAACACTATAACGATTAAAGGTTTCGTTATCCGAAATCCGAAATCACACATCCGAAATCACAAAACCTCCTCCTCCATTGCCCGATAAATCACCGACTGAATACGAGGTCTAAAATCCAATTTATATAATTTACTATTGTTCATACTCGGATAAGTGCGATTAGAAAGGAATACATAGACTAAATTGTGTTTGGGATCTGCCCATGTACAAATGCCTGTAAATCCTAAATGTCCAAAGGTTTCATTAGACGCAAAAGGTGACATATTTTGACTTTTAGATGGATCAAGTTCTTTCATATCAAATCCAATTCCACGCCTAGTACTCGCAAAATAACGATTGGTAAACTGTTGTATCGTCGTTGGGCTGATATATTGTTTACCCCCGTAAGTTCCTTTATTCAAGAGCATTTGCATCATCGCCGCCACATCTTGCGAGTTAGCAAATAACCCTGCATGACCACTGATGCCGCCTAACATGGCTGCCCCCATATCATGTACATAACCGTGTACCCGTTGCCTTCTAAAATATTTATCTTCTTCGGTTGGCGGAATCCGATATTTATCAAATTCATTTAGAGGATTAAAGCACGGTGTTAATAAGCCCATAGGCTCATAAAAAGTGCTATCCAAATAATCAGTAAACGATTGACCACTCACATTTTCAACAACTCGCATCATCATATAAAACCCTAAATCACTGTATTTATAGCCTGAGCGTGTACGGAGTTCTGAGTTATAAATTTGATTCCAAACGACATCCTTGTAGCTATCTTTCATAAATAAACGCTCCGTTACAGGGATAGTGTAGCCATCTCGTTTAGAAGGTTTATATATTTTGGTACTTGGTCTTTTACTTCGTTTTCCAACTACCGTTTCTTTATAGAATGGAATCCATGCAGTGAGTTGAGCATGATGTGCCATGATGTCTCGAATGGTTAAATTCGCTTTATTCGTGCCTTTCGTTTCTGGTAGATAAGTACTCAGAGGGGCATCAATACTGACTTTACCCTCATCTACTAATTTCATGATGGAAACGGTAGAAGCACATATTTTTGTAACAGAGGCCAAATCAAAAATATCATCATTTTTTACGGCTGTACGGCGACTATAGGTGTGATGACCAAATGCTTTATGATAGACAATTTGATTATCTTTTGCCACTAAAATTTGACAGCCTGGTGTGGCTTTTACTCGAATCGCTTCTTTGGCAATATCATCGATTAATTGAAGGGTATCTGGATTTAATCCGACATATTGAGGATCGCCTTTTCTAAAAATACCTAAACTTGCTGTGTTGACTCCATCGCCAAATCGACTCATTGTAGATGCGGTAATAGGTAAACGTCCTTTCATCCGAATACTTCCAAAAATAGCTTGTGCTGTTACTTCTTGTGTCATGACATCTTCATCATAAGACATTACAACCCATTGATTATTGTCGAAATATTTTAATGCATAAGGACTACCAAATACGACTACAATTACTTGCGTATGTTTACTTAATTCTTCTATAAATCGCTTTGCACTAGACTTGATACCAAATCCTTTGCTAGAATATTTACTCATATTGTGTAAACTCACAATAACGGCATCTTGATTTTTTAATCCATTGACAAGGCTACGAGAAGTTGCACTTGAAACATCCCTACCCGTATGGTAGTGTTTCATTTTCATATAGAAATCCAATTCTCGCTGAAAGGTTGTTTTTCTACCTCTACCAATACTTACGGTTGATAATTTGTAGCCTGAAATTCTTTGTAAAGGCAACAACGCATTTTTATTTCTTACGGCTGTAATGGCATTTTCAATTAATTTTCGTTTGAGTAATTTTGCACTCGTATTATTTAAATCACTACTTACATTAGAGGTGGATACTAAAGTGTATTTATTTAAATTCATACGGTATTTTGCTCTCAATACTCGACGAACCTTTTTTTCTATTTCATAGACAGATAACTTACCATTACTCATAGCATTTTTGATGGCTTTTACAGAAGCACTTACACTTACAGGTAATAACAAAACATCATTTCCAGCAATCAATGCATTCGCTTCTGTATCTCCGCCTTTATAGGCTTTTCTAGCCCCTGCCATTTCTAGCCCATCTGTAAAAATCAATCCATCATACCCCATTTCTTCTCGTAATAGATTATTGATTATTTTAGGCGAAAGTGAGGAGGGCAATTGATGCGTATTATCCAAAGAGGGAACATCTAAATGAGCGACCATCATACTACCAATGCCATGCTGTGCCAATATTTTGAATGGGTATAACTCGATGCTATCCAAACGATAACGTGGATGATTAATAAGCGGTAACGCATGATGAGAATCCACATCCGTATCACCATGACCAGGGAAATGCTTGGCACAAGCTAATAAACCATTATCTTGCATTCCTTTCATGTACATGTAACTTTTAGCCGCTACATTGTATCTGTCTTCCCCAAAAGAACGGTCATTGATAACAGGATTATCTGGATTGTTATTGACATCTACTACGGGAGCAAAATTTACATGAACCCCTAATCGCTTACATTGATCAGCTACTTGCTCTCCTAATTCGTATATTAAACTATTATCTTGAATAGCCCCTAACATCAACTGACGAGGGAAACTAATGGTTGATTTTCGCATCCGCATGCCCAAACCCCATTCCGCATCCATCGAAACCATAATCGGTACTTTGGTTGCCAACTTTTGATAACGATTGGTGAGTTCTGCTTGTTTTTGAGGGGTTCCTTGAAAAAAGCAAACGCCCCCGACTTTATAGCGTCGAATCAATCCTTCAACTTCAGGAATATGCGAACTCCCTTTATTGGAATGTGCTCGAATTGTAATGAGTTGTCCAATTTTTTCATCTAGTGTAAGGGTTTGAAAAATGGAATCGACCCAACGTTGTTCCTCGACTCGATCATAATTTAAATTGGTAGCGATTTCTTGACTAACGGAACTATTGACATGGATAGGTACATAAGATAGCAGTACCAAACAAAGGATTGCTAGTGTGTTTCTCATAAAGGGAATAATTGGAAATTGACGGATATATGATTTGATGGACATTTTCTTATTATTACAATTGACAGTAAATTGTTAGTTATTTACTGTTGCGATTAGTTTTTGATAAAATTTTATTCATTACAAATGAATCTGACCCTAAGATTTATATAATCTCCAATATAAGTTTTTGCGAATGTGAAAGATAGTGTAATTCAAGCTATTTACAAATTTAAAATGGCTTAAATGTAACCTTGATGCTCTATTTACAATAAAACTTTACGAGCCTCCCCTAAAAGAAAACATACTATACGAACCTCCCTATACGATAGTTCTCTCCCGACTACTGTACGGGACTAGGGGCTAGGGCAGGGCTGTAAAGTTCTGCCTTCACTCACCCCCTAACCCCCTAAAGGGGGAAATCTGCTCAAATCTAAATAGCTGATTTTCAGCGGGTGGATGCACCTCCTTTA
>CAYLSF010000082.1:0-13143 GCA_964385675.1 uncultured Saprospiraceae bacterium | reverse complement strand
CAAATCCGTCTATATAATCCGTATGTTCGCCAATAATATTAATTCTGCCTGAAGCGTAAGCGGTGATTTTTTTCATTGTATTAACTCAATTTTCTATACACATCAAAAGTCGCCAAATCTATTGATATTATCAAGATTTGACGACTTAGGAATCATAGCAATTTTATATCATATAGCCCTTAAACTTCAAGGACTCGTTGTTTTTTAGAAGGCGTAGGTGGATTTTTAGCTACAAAACGGTAATCATCCATTAATTTCAATAAATCAAAAGAACTTAATAAGCCTACGATTTTTTGTTCATGTGTTACCACCAAATGATGAATTTTATAATTCAACATCAAACGAGCTGCTTTATGAATATCAGCATATTTGGGTATGGTATAAACTTTTTTGGTCATGACCAATCGAACTAATGTATCGTCTGACAAATCTCGAACTAAGTCGTTTGATGTGATAATCCCTTCAATTTCATTATCTGAATTTATAAGCGGAACAGAATGAATCTTATTTCGCTTCATAATTCCTTTGATATGCCCTACTGTTTTATATGGATGAGACGTCACTACTTGCTTCACCATAATATCTCTGACCTTGATATTCATCTGTGTAATAGTTTTAAGATTTAGAATTATTTTATACCCTAATATTCAGAAAACTATAGTGACTATTTACTGATAAAAATCATAATCATGATTGATTTTTATTAGAATGTAATGAATTCATCTCGTATCACTCAATGAAGTTGTTTAATAATTCGTGATAAAATGATTAGTAACTGCTTGATAGTCAGGGCGAAGCTCATTTTTATTTTCGTAGCCAATCCCGATAGCTATCGGGAACGGGAATCAAAATAGCTGAAGTACTGGCTATCAGTGAGTTGCTAAGCGTTTATTAAAGAGTTTTTAAACAACTTCAATACTAAAATGAAGTAAATTAAACCTTATATCCGTCTCAGTCGAATCATCCCCGACGTTTTCACGTCAATTTCTGAAACACCTTTAGCTAATGTAATTCGCTCAGAACGCCCTGCTTTTCCCATACAGTCCCAAACCACCAATTCAAAATCAGCAGCTTCTCCTGTATTTTTTACAACAATTGCTTCACTCATTTTTCCGTTGAGTAAATCAATCGTATGTTCATTTGTAATGGTGGCAAACACATCATCATATACCCCAATTATCGAATGACCACCTTTTGTAGATTTTAAGATTGGGTAATTCGCCAATGGATTTTGAGCCGTGAATTGTCCATCTAAAATAATATCCGCATGCTTTTTCCAATAGGCATTATAAAACTGAACCATTGCCAAATGGTCTTTCGGATAATTGCGTAAATGAATCGACATTTGAGGAACGCCAAAAAAGCAATGCAAGACTTGAAAAGCTGCAATCTCTACTTTTTCCTCCCTATGCCACTTTACCATATCGGCATGAACTGCCGTTTCGCCGCACAATAGTTTCACATCAGTTACTCGAATCCGATTCGATACCCCATCATTTGGACAATCAAATGCCCGAAACATATTTCCAAACTTCCGCATCGTAGGACCTACATATTTTTGGCGGAATTCAATTGCAATATCTGACTTAATCGCTTTTAACGAATTCATCACATCGGTCAGCAATCTATCAACAGCAGCGTTGACATTTGCATAATCTCGTCCATTCTCTTTCGTCAAAACGGTCTCAGGATATACCTTAAAATCATCAATAAAATCTAGCTTAAACGCATCTAGATTCCATTCCTTTAATGCCGTAGTATAAGTGTTTATCAAATATGCTCGAACTTCAGGATAACGTGGATCAAAAACAGGTGCCCAACGATGATTTTCGGTTAAAAACTTTCCTTTAAATCGGTGATACGCCTTAGATTTAGGACCGCAAAAGGGGACAGAATACCACAATCCAAATTTCATCCCTGTTTGGTGTACTCGCTCTACAAATCCCTTCATATCTGGGAAACGATCTGGCTGCCAATCCCCAGTATAATCATAACCTCGGTTATTATCCATCGTCTGCCAACCATCATCCAAAATAATCAATTCATATCCATAAGACGCTGCAATTGTACATTCTTGTAATAAAATCTCTTCGTCTAAATCTTGATGAAATTGATACCAAGTTGAATACAATGGAGCTTTTGCTAAAGCTGGAGTAGGTGATGGTTTTAATGCGTCAAAAGTTGCCCACCATTTAGAAATATCTTGTAAGGCTTCTGAATATAATACAGAGCGCATATCCACTCTAATCTGTGCTTGATATTCCGAAATTTCAGGATGACGCTCCCTAAAAAATGTAACATGACAGTACAAATGATTATCCTCTTCCCGCAGCAATGCATTCATTTCCAATAGATTAATTGCATCTGAACACGCAAATGTAATGGCATTGCTATCATCATGACCAAATACCGAAATCACTGGAGCATCTACAGAAATCCGAGATTGTAAATGTACCAATTCCCAGTCATACTGTTGTCTTTTATCATGTAATCCACCACTTTTCCACACGCCCTTCATATTAAAAGACGGTAACCGCCAACGCAACGTCATGGGTTGAGGAGAAGCAGGTTGATCCGACTTTACAGCAAATTGATAAGTGTAAATACCGTCTTGCTCATGGAGTAACTCAAAAGTAGTGGCAAACACCTCTTCTTCCGTAAAAAAAGACACCTTCGGAAAATCATTAATTGTAATCGTTCTGTCCATTGTATATTTAAAAATTTAAGTCAACTGTTTTTTTCAAACCTAGGAGGTTTTGAAAACCTCCTAGGTTTAGACCCTTGATGGTTCGTTTACTGTTTCTTCTATCTCTTCCTCATAATAAGTCGTTGCATCTTGCAAAAGCATATCCAGATTAGCAACTTCCTTTTGCAAACGCAATTCATCCCACTCTAAGTAATTTTGAAAATCTTTTATCACTTTTGTTCTCACGATTCCAATACTCCCTATATCAAAGTATAACCGTCCTGTACGACGCACAAAGAAATCCTCCAAACTATTCACCATCTCATAATGTACGGTAAACCATGCCTCTGCCCTTGCTAGTGTGATTTCGGGAGCATCTGAATAGGTTTCCATTTCTTCTAGAATCGTATCAGATTGCTTTCCATAGGTTGTAGTCAAATACCACGCATGATATGGCGTTAGTCCCAATTGAATCACTCGCTTTTCTAAGGTTTGAATATAATCTTGAACGGCTTGAGCATTTTTAAACGATTCAAAAGTTAAAGAAATCGTTTTCGTTTTACATTCCGATTTACCCAGATTAAATCTATCATTTACCAAATTCACAATACGTTGAGCCATCTTGCGATAGCCTGTCAATTTCCCACCAGCAATAGAAATTAAACCCGATTTGGATTCAAAGATTTCATCCTTGCGAGAGAGTTCTGATGGTGATTTCCCATCTTCATGAATTAGCGGACGCAAACCCGCCCAGTTTGAAATAATATCCGCTTCTTCTACCTTAATACTCGGAAACGCATGACGCACCGCACCTAATAAATAGGTTGCATCTGCTTTGGTCGCCACTACCCGATTTAGACTCGCTTTATACGTTGTATCCGTTGTTCCGACATAGGTAATTTTTCCTCTCGGAATTGCAAATACCATTCGACCATCAGGCACATCAAAATACACAGAATGCTTCAATGGTAATTTTTCATGTGGAAAAACAATATGTACCCCTTTTGTCAAGTGTAATCGTTTTCCTTTGAGCGATTGATCTGTTTTTCGCAAAGTATCCACCCAAGGGCCTCCAGCGGAAACGACTTGTTTCGCCTTAATTTCAAACAAATTACCCGTTAAATTATCTTGACATTGTACCCCTTGTACTTTGTCATTGTCATACACAAAATCCTTCACTTCGCAGTAATTCAAACCTATTGCTCCAAATCGAGCGGCTGATTTCATGAGTTCAATCGTCAATCGAGCATCATCGGTACGATATTCCGCATATAAACAGCCACCTTTTAAGACCTTTTCATTTAATAAAGGTTCTTTTTTCAAGGCTTGCTTTTTGGATAGCATTTTTCGACGATCTTTACCAGATACCCCTGCCACCATATCATATACCCAAACACCAAAAGAAGCCGCCCATTTGCCATAAGTTCCACCTTTGATAATTGGCAATAACATCTTTTCAGGCAGTACCAAATGTGGTGCAAGTGTATGTACAATTGTCCGTTCCGTTCCAGTCTCTCGTACCAATCCAACTTCAAATTGCTTTAAATACCGCAACCCTCCATGAATGAGTTTGGTTGACTTACTACTTGTCCCTGCTGCAAAATCGGTTTTTTCAACCAAAACTGTCTTTAAGCCTCGTGAAGCTGCATCTAAGGCAATACCACAGCCTGTAGCCCCACCACCAATAATTACCAAATCGAATACTTCTGACTGTACTTTTTTTAAGTCAGTTGCTCGATTTAAAGCAGAAAATAACATCAAATTTTGATTATTCATCTGTTAATTTTGAATATCAAATTTTGAATTTTAAATGTCCGTATTAAAAAACATTCAAAATTCAAAATTCAAAATTAGTCATTGGAAAGCTTGTAAAGCCTCCGAATTGTTACCTACTACATAAATGGTTTTATTATTGGTCAGTTCTATTTCTATAATTTGTTTTGCGTCTTTGTCCGCCTTAAAGCCACATTGTTCTCCTCTTTGCACGTCAAAATGTCCACTTCCATCTCCTAATAATAATGCTCCCGTAAAAGCATCATATCGCCCTTGTCCTACTTCCGTTGCATAGGAATTTCCAATGACTAAGGCATCTAGATTACCGTCTTTATTAAAATCTTTGACAAGAAAATCATTCAAGGGTGCGGTTTGTAGTATCAAGGGTAAGTCATGAATTTTAAATTTCCCTTGCCCTAGATTTTCGATATACGCATTTTTAAAATAATCTGCTTTTAACACTTGCATTCCCTCCTTTTCAGGTCGCTTAAATACATTGGAAAATGTAGCGTTTGCATATTTTTTATAGGTCTCAAATCGCACCTTAATCGGCGGAATTTGCCCTATCAATTTATCTCTTGATGGTATTGGGTATTCTTGGTTTTCTAAATATTGACACAAAATCGGATCAAGGCTTCCATTCCCATCAAAATCATTAGCATATAAACACACAGGTTCTTCTATCGACGCTTTTAAATTGGTGTTTAAACCTAGGTTACCGACTAAGTAATCCATGTCTCCATCATTATCAAAATCGCCCTGCTCTATTGCGTTCCACCAACCCGATGAATTTTGAATTTTAAATGAAGAATTTTGAATGTTTCTATTCTTATTTTCAAATACTGTAATTGGCATAAATTCGCCTACTAGAATTAGGTCATCATCTTTATCCTTATCATAGTCTGTCCAAATCGCATCTGTGATCATTCCAATTTCAGAAAGGGATTTTGGTGTAATATCTTTGAATCTACCATTTTGATTTTCTAGTAAGTAGCTTTTGGGGATGGTTGGATATTTTGTTGGTGTTACCCGCCCGCCAATAAATAGATCTAAATCTCCATCCTTATCAAAATCATTAGCTTTTACGCAGCTTCCACTACTTGTAAGGATTGGGAGTGCGTCCGTTATTTTTATAAAACTTCCATTTTCATTTAGATATAATCTATCTTGAAAAAGGGTATCTATATTGGGATAAACGACTCCACCACTGACTACATATAAATCTAAATCTCCGTCACTATCTGCATCAAATAGTAAGCAATCTGTATCTTCTTTTTCAATGTCTTGATTTAAAGAGTTTTGTTCAAATTCACCTTGAGCATTTTGTACATAAAAAACACCAGCAAACCCAGCCGCTCCACCAATAAAAATATCATCCAAACCATCTCCATTTATATCTCCTACCGTCATGCAAGGACCACTTTTAGAATGTTGATGTGGTAAAAGAAATTGGGATTTAAAGTCAATTTGTAAATCTTCCTGATGTGTGTAATTGATAAAACTTATTGGCTGAAAGGTCGGTTTGAGATGTCTGGCATTTTGAAAATGCCAGACATCTTTACTTGATTCTTTTTTGTCAATTTCCAAAGTCTGATTTACTTCAATATTCTCTAATATAGAAACCGCTTTATCCATCCATTCTACCCGAATACTATCTATTTTATCCACCTTTCCGAGTCCAAAGTGTATTGTATTTTCAACAGAGGATTGGTAGCCTCGATAGGGATTATATTCAGCGAATTGTAATTCGTTGTTATAAAAAATATAAACTTTAGTTCCATAGGCGTCGGACGCTTTAAAAGCGTCCGATGCCTTTAATTCTATTTTTAAAAAGTTATGCTCTGATAATTTATTCGATTGATTTTCATACAAAAAAAACTCTTGCGATACATTATTCACCACCAAATCCAAGTCTCCATCATTATCCAAATCGGCATACGCTGCACCATGAGAATAGGAAGGTTCATCAACACCCCAATTTTTAGATTGCTTGGAAAAAGTCAATCCATTTTCATTTTTAAAAATATAGTTTGATAGCTTCGCTCCAGGTTGTTTTTTGATGCGTTTAAGTTGTTTGGACTTTCTAGCTTCGGGGCTACCGAAAGCATCTGTATTGGAATAATTGATATAATCTAAATCCCCTAAATCTCGTCTAAAGCCATTGGTTACAAAGAGGTCTTTAAATCCATCATTATCATAATCCGCTAGTAAAGCACTCCAACTCCAGTCTGTTTTATGCACTTCTGCTAATTGCCCAATTTCAGAAAATGTACCATCTCCATTATTCAATTGAAGGGTATTGCGAGAGTATTGAGGTTCATACCCCATTTTGAGCATGTACTGAAAGCGATCATAATTATCGCTTCCCATAATCATCTTTTGTCGATAATTATCTTCAGGTAACATATCCAATACATAAATTTCAGATAATCCATCATTATTAATATCCGCCACATCTACTCCCATGCTTGCAAAACTGGTATGTTTTAATAGTTCATCAGCACGATTCGTAAACGTTCCATCTTGATTATTGATATAGATAATATCATTGGTCAAAAAGTCATTGGTTATATAAATATCCGCCCAACCATCATTATTCAAATCACTTACATTCATCCCCAAACTATAGCCTTCTATCAAAATTCCAGCTTCTTTGGAGACATTCGTAAATGTTCCGTCTCCATTGTTTCGGTAGAGTTTATCTGTACTACTTGCCTCTCCGTTTACTTTCTTTTTACGAATGGTATTGACATTAAATAGCTTATAATCCGTTGGATTAACAATCATAAACACATCTAAATCTCCATCTTTATCATAATCAAAAAAGCTAGCATTTGTACATTGTGCTGTATCGGCTAGACCATATTTTGCTGCTTGTTCTGTGAATGTATTATCTTGATTATTAATAAATAATAGATTTTTTCGCTGATCTGCCGTTGCATTTCCGGAAACACTCAAATAAATGTCTTGCCAACCATCGGTATTAATATCCACCACAGAAACACCTGTTATCCATCGATCAGTTGTTATATTCGCTGATTCGGTTATATCTTCAAATTTGAACTCTCCTTGATTCAAATACAATCGACTACTTTCTAAATTTCCTCCTAAAAAAATATCTTGTAATCCATCCTTATTAAAATCGCCAATTCCTACGCCTGAACCTGTATAGAGATTGGTGAAGTTTAGAATATTATGCGTATCATCTTCTGTAATTTCATTTTGGAAAGTAATACCTGATTGGGTAGAAGGGATTTTTTTAAAGAGTGGGGGAGGGGAGGAGTTTTGGCAACTGATGAGTAAACATACAGCAATGCCAATTGAAAAAACGAGCGTGTTTTTCAATGGTTGATTGATGTTGTATGTTTTAGTCACTGTCATAAAATCAAATTAAAATCGTTATGTTGAACTTGATTCTCCCGATAGCTATCGGGACTCCCAGCGTGTGCACGCCGAAAGGTTAAGCTTTTTACATTTCTATTTAGCTTATCATTCCGCCCTTGCAGCTTGGGATACCGATAGCTATCGGTACTGTCGAGCACGGAATGACGTTAATGCACCCGAATTTTGCCCCACTAAAATCCGTTTTAAGCCTTTTTCGTCTGTAATTTCTACAATATCTCGTCCATCATTTGGTACATAAAACCCACTTTTAGCAGTTGGAATCGCTTCAAAATCTCCTTTTCCATTTCCCTTTAAAAGCAATCCATTAAAAGCATCGTACCAACCAAAATTTCGCTCACAAGTATAATCATTACCCGATAGAAGCACATCTTGATGTCCATCTTTATCAAAGTCATCAATGTAGATAGCTTGAATCGGGGCAAACTGAGCGGCTTTAGGTAAGGCTTTTAACTCAAATTGTCCGTTGCCTTTATTTTCCAAATAGCCCGATTGTAGTTGATTGATTTCTAAAAAATCTTCTTTATTTGTTTCTTTTAAAATTTCTTGAAACGTTGCTTGTCCAAAAGCGGCATACGCTACAAAATTATTCTTCAATTTGGTCACTTGCTTCATCACATCGTCTCTTGTGTGTAATGGATAGCATTGCTTTTGACCCTTTTTATTCAGATAAAATTGACCAATAAATGGATCATTACTCGTATTTTGATCCAAATCCTTTTTGTACAGCGTTAAAGGCTCGTTTGACGCAGCTTTTAACCTTGAATTTTCTCCTAGATTACCTATAATAAAATCCTCATCTCCATCACCATCCATATCCTTTGCAGCTATACAATTCCACATTCCAGCTGAGTTTTCAATAAAATTGTCCCGATAGTTATCGGGAGTTTGTAACTGTCCTTTTTCATTTTTGAAAATAGCAATCGGCATCCATTCTCCTACCACCACTAAATCCTGCCAACCGTCTTGATCAATATCTGACCATGCTGCGTCTGTTACCATGCCGATTTGCTTTAATCCCTGAGCAATTTTATTCGTTTGATTATTGAATTGTCCATTTTCATTGACCAATAGATAACTTTCTGGTGTTTGTGGATATTGACGAGGCACAACTCGACCACCTACAAACAGATCCATATCTCCATCTTTATCAAAGTCCATTGCTCTAATACAACTTCCACTATTTCTAGGCAAGTTCATTTCTACTTTTGTGAACTGTCCTTTTCCATCATTGAGATAAATTCGATCTTGGTAGTTTTCATCATTTGCTAAATATTCTGAACCGCCACTAACGACATATAGGTCTAAATCTCCATCACCTTCTATATCAAAAAATGCTGCATCTGTATCTTCGTATTGAGCATCTGAAAATGTTGTGATTAATTCTAATTGGTCATTTTTAATTGTAAAAATTTGACTTGATTCTCCCTTTGCTCCACCTATAAATAACTCGTCTCCATCCTTTCCATCTATATTTCCAACGGCTAGACAGGGGCCTTGCTGCGAAAATTGATGTAACAAAAGAGGTTGAGCATCAAAATCAAAATGAATGTTCTCACGGTGTTGATAATCCGAAAAAGTAGGGTCAGCAGAAAAGAGAAGGGCAGATTGTTGTGGTTTCGTAGTTGCTTGAATTACGTTAGTTGGTTGCAATTCTAGCGTTTGATTAGTTTTAATAGTACTCATAGTTTGTATCTGCCCTCCAACCCAAATTACTTTAATCGAATCTATGAAATCCTTTTTGCCTAAGCCGAAGTGGATCACATTATCCACAGAAGATAAATATCCTCTTACGGGATTGTGATACTGCCTTTGTACTTGTCCATCGCTCCAAAGTTCTACGGTTGCCCCAAAAGCATTATTATTTTGCTCCTTGCTTTGAAGTTTGATTTTTAAATAATTGTTTTGGTTTTTCGTATTGTTTTTATCCCGAATTTGATTTTCTAATATATAAGCCTTTTCGTCAATATTATTTACAACTAAATCCAGATCTCCATCATTATCTAAATCCGCATACACTGCTCCATTGGAAATAGAATTTTGCTTTTTCAACCAATTATCTTGTTGATTTTTAAAGTTTAAATCTCCTTGATTTTCAAATATATAATTGGGCATGGTAATAGCCTCCATTTGCGCTACTCGCTCATAAAGTTCCTTTTCTTGACTTTCTTTTGTACCAAAAGGATTACGCTGTTGACTATAATTTATAAAGTCTAAATCGGTGATGTCTTTTCCATAACCATTTGTGACAAATAGGTCTCTATCTCCATCATTATCAAAATCTGCCAAAAGCGGTGTCCAACTCCAATCTGTATTATAAATCCCCGTCAAATACCCCACTTCGCTGAACGGAAGGATTTCATTATTTAAAAATCCATTATGTAATTGAAGGGTATTTCGGATAAATTGCGGCGCGTAATCTTGTTTTAGGGAAAGTTGAAATTTATTGTAATTCATGAAGCCCAACATTGTTTTTTGGCGTTCATTGTATTCTGGCAACATATCCAATACGAAAATATCTGGCAATGCATCTCCATTTACATCTGCTACATCCACGCCCATTGCATTATAAGAGGTGTGCTTTAGTTTATCTTTTCCTACTTCTTTAAATCCAAGATGCACCCCTTCTTCCAATCCTTGATTCAAATACAATACATCATTGGATAGAAAGTCATTAGCAATATAAATATCAGGTAAATTATCTTGATTAAAATCATTGATTGCAATACCTAAACCATATCCTCTGTGGTCAATTCCTAGAGAATCCGACATAGCTACAAACTGCCCTTTTCCATTATTTTCCAATAAGATATCCTTCGATTTTTTATTAATAAATTTCTGAGCAGAAGGGACATTTTTATCTCTTTTATCAATTACATTGTGTAGTAAATAAGCATCTAAATCTCCATCCAAATCATAATCAAAGAACGCTGCTTGCTGGGTATATAATCCATCTTCTAAACCGAATTGAGCTGCCTGTTCTTGAAATTGAGGAACGCCATTTTCATCCAATCCTTGATGAATAAATAGTTGATTTAAGCAATTGCCATCACATTTCAAGCCTCCGACACTGATATAAATATCTTGCCAACCATCCGCATTAATATCCACGATTGAAACGCCAGTAGCCCAGCCTTTTGAATTAAAATTTGACTTTTCTGTTATGTCTAAAAAGGTCAAATCTCCTTGATTCAAATACAATTGAGACGCTACTTGATTTCCTGTAAATACGACATCGGATAGTCCATCTTTATTAAAATCGCCTATGCCTACCCCACCACCATTGTAGATATAATGAAAATTGAGAATACTAAAATCTTGGGATTCTGTGATCTGGTTATTGAAATGAATGCCTGAATGTTCGGGGTTGATTTGTTTGAATAAATATTTCTCCTCTTGATTGCAATTGCTTAAAAGCCCTATTATACTTAATAGTGCTAAAAAGCGAATAATATAGAAGTGGAAATTCATTTATAAAAATCGTAGTTTATGTTTACGAAACTTTAAAAGTTTCGCCAACATTCAAAGAGGATAAAATAAAGCCCTTTCCTCAATGGTACGAAAGGGCTTTAACACTATATATTCTAAACCAAATTATGAATGCGAATCAGTTATCAGTAGTCTATTAAACGAAATCGGTAAAACAGACAACTGACAACTAATAACGGATATTAATATCCAGGGTTTTGGTTTAAATTTTCGTTTGCAGTTAATTCACTAACAGGAATCCATAAATACTCATGTTTTCCAGTTTGGAATGTACCACCACTTAAAGACTTAGGATGTGTAGGATGTAAAGAAGTTGCCCCCATGTAGTCATCTGCTAATCCCCAACGCACTAAGTCAAAGAAACGATGACTCTCACCTGTTAATTCTAATACACGTTCGTCAATGATAGCTTGACGCATACCTGCCTGATCCAAACCACTGATGGTAGCTACCTGTGCACGTGTGCGAACTAGGTTTACATTAGCTTCTGCCTCAGCTGTTTTACCTTGCTCATTTTGAGCCTCAGCTAACATCAACAATACATCAGCATAACGAATAATACGCCAGTTATTACCCACATTTGTACCTAAGAAATCAACATCATCTCTAACGCCAATATCCATACCAGCATATTTACGCGTAAAGATAGGTTCCATACTTTCAGTCGTTGCTAAAGCGATATCATCTGCAAAATCTGTAGTAAAATCAGTACCACCATATCCTGTAGAACCTGGATAATCGTATGCTAATGTAGCGTCACGACGAATCGTTTCACCATTTGCTTCAAATAAATCTTTTACCCAAGAATTTACATAATGACTTTGATCTGGAGACTTAGATGGTGGTGCATAGTCAATATGGAAGTTACCCATATTTCCTGTACCAGGAATATCCACACCCCATGCGAAAGCTGCTTGTCCTAAGAATTGTAATTCAAATACAGATTCTGCATTATTTTCATTAGACTCTGTGAAGTTATCCATATAGTCCGCAGCAGGCAATAAGGAGTAGTTTCCACTATTTACTACTTGCTGTAACGCTGTTTCTGCTTCTGCCCAGTTTCCTTGATATAAGTGACTTTTACCAACAAAAGCAGTAGCCGCACCACTTGTAGGACGACCTGCATCATCACCTGACCAACTTGCTGGTAATAAATTTTGAGCTTGTGTAAAATCTGCAACAACTTGTGCCCAAGTCTCTGCTGTTGTAGCTTGAGACGGGAAGAAGTCCGCTTCACTTTGTGCGGTATTCGTTACTAAAGGCACATTACCATAAAGATTCACTAAGTACCAGTAAGATAAAGCACGCATAAAATAAGCCTGACCTAAAAACCCGTTACGAGTTGTTGCATCAGGTACGTTTGTTTCATTTACATTTTCTAAAATAGCATTCGCTCTAAAAATACACTTGAATGGCTCTTGCCAAATTTCTGTTGACCAACGAGCAGCACCCGCTTCTCCTTGAAAAGTGGACATTGCTGTGTTCGGTCCAAAAGGACGCACATTGAATACATCAGAACGCAACATTGCTCCTGTATGAATAATTCGACCCCAGAAAAAGGTATTGGTAATAGGATGATACATTCCATTTATAGCTAATGTCACATCATCTGCATTTCGCCAAAATGTACCCGTAGAAACCGTATTAGTATTGTCTTGATTTAACAAATCATCATCGCAACTTACAGGAAGTATTGCGAGTGCTAATATGGTAATTAAAAGATATTTTCTCATTTTTTTAGTGATTGGTGACTGGTGATTGGTGACTAGTATCCCGATGGCTATTGAGATATA
>CAYLSF010000081.1:0-13167 GCA_964385675.1 uncultured Saprospiraceae bacterium | reverse complement strand
TTAAGAAACATTTATTGGTTTACGTTTTGTAATAATTTCGTAATTGTATTTTTGCAACACGTAAAAAACTGATAATCAGATTTATGAATAGTATTAAAAAATTGATTTTATAATTTGTAGAAAGGTTTTACTTTATGTTAAAATTTACTTAACTTGATTTGTCAAAATACTATCACATTAATTTGATGAACGATAATTACCTTAGATATTAAGAAGCAACAGTACAAACAGAAAAAACAGCATCATGACAGATTATTCAACACTTACAAAAACTTGGAGCAAACAAACCAACCTAAACTTTCAATCCTCTATTTGGTGGAATGTTTTGAATTCCAATACACATAATCAGCGGGTAGATATGTGTAAAATCCATTCTGGCGATAAAAATTTTCAATATCGCTGGATGCGAAAACTGCTAGAATCCTCAGAAATGACAATGGATATTTTACCTGATGTCACTATAGAGCCTACATTGCGTCAACTTTACATAGAGGCGAAAGCAAAAGCACAATTAGGTGAAAAAACAACGTATGGATTTGGGTACCCTTTAGTAGTTACACAAGGCAAAAACTCAGAATTAGTTGTTGCACCTTTATTTGTTTGGACATTAAATTTTTCACCGCTTGAAAATGAAACTTATACTTGGCGACTATCGAGGAGTACTAAAAATCCAATTTTAATAAACCATTATTTATTACATTTTTTAGAAAAGGAAAGACAACTCACCATAGATCATTCCTACAAAAATGCAGTACAAGGGAATCATTTAAATGCTTTACATCTACTTAAATTAAGTAATGAAATAGCCTTGAAATTACAGTTTGATGGTAATTTGACGAGTTTAGGATTAGAAGAGTTGCCGAGTGAAATGGTTTGTCAGGAAATTGCGAAAGATAAGGGCAAAATATTTTGGTCGGGTGTATTTGGAACTTTTCCAAACCTATCCATAAAGCCACTTAAATTATTAGAACGAGCAGCTATTGATTTTTCTAAAAATATACCATTAAAAAGAAAGCATACTTTCTCCGCATTAATGACCGATCCTATGCAAGAGAAAGTATTACAAGGACTTGAAAAATCGGGAAATATCGTAATTGAGGGACTAAGAAATACAGGAAAAACTTATACCACTACAGCCATTATTAGCAATGCTTTATCAAATGGACAAAAGGTAATGGTACTTTGTAATAACTCAAATACTTTAGCTCGGTTGAAGGATGAAATGACGAAGCAGTTAGGATTTGAAAACCTGTGTATGACTTTAACGGATCTGGAAGATAAAGCAAGTTTTTTAAAGGCATTGGAGCATAATGTACAGGCCTCTAGAACAAATCCTCCTTTTGCAGAGGAAGAGTATCAGCATTTACTGAATCAACTTAATAGAAACAAAGGTAAGTTGGATAGACATTACGAAAGTTTAAACCGTCCTATTTTTAATGGAAAAAAATGGATAGAAATTGTTGGTGAATTTTTAGAGTGTCATTATATAGAAGGTAAGCAGTTGTTAAACAGTCAACTATTAGCCTCTGATTATGTTTTTGATGATGCTAATTTTGAACGATTAAGAGAAACAATAGAGCGAGCTAGAAATCTGTTTTCTAAAATTAAAACCCTTTCGCATCCGCTCGAAGTATTACATGCAGATATTTTTACGCAAAAACCACAGGATGAAGCAAGAGAGTTTACAACCAATAAAATAGAGGAATCTATAGGGATCATCTCTGAAGTTTACCATCAGTACGTGATGAAGCTGGAAGACTATGGAGAGAGTTTAGGTGACTTATATGATGAGCATTATCAAGTTCTTATCAAAAAGACACAGCAAATTCATGAAGATATTTCTGATTATCAAAAACGATATGGTGATGATTTTGATACGGTAGGGGTAATGAAAGATGCCAAATTGAAATTTTTTGGAATATTTTCAGAGCGTTCTAGGAAAATATTAGAAGTTAAAAATGACTTGCTAGAGAAATATCAAGACCTTAAAAATACTTATTGGAATAAACGTTATTTTGACTACACGTTTTCAGAAATAAAAGGCGGCTTAACGTTTGAAAAAATCGCTCAAAATTTAGAAGATTTTGAGGCGACCTTAAAAGTCTGGAAACAGCAATTGGCTACGCAGATTCATAATCAGGTCTTGCGTTTAAGTAGTCAAACCATTCATCCTCATATAGAGTTTGATACAGAATTGGTGGACCTAAAGACTAAATTAACTCAAGTCGTTCAACAATTAAATGATACAGCGTTGTATCAAAAACCATTTAGTGTAGATGAACTATTGATGGTGAAAAATCGTGCTTTCTTAGCCAAGGTTGCAGATCAGTACGAAGGCTTACAATTTCATCTCAGAGACTTTGACGATTATTATAATTGGAAAAGCTTTTGGTTGCCATTAGATGAGTCAACTAAAAATTTGATAAAAGCCCTCATTAAAACTAAGCCTGAAGATTGGGAAACGGCTTTTAAGAGTTGGTTCTTACATCATGTACTACAGCAGTTTAGCCATAATGATATTTTACAAGATGGAGCCTTACAGCAAAGTTTTTTGGAGCAACACACCAAAATTAGAGAACTGATTCCACTAAAGATTAAAAACTATTGGTCGCATAGACAAAGCTCAACAATCCGGGAGTTGAAGAAGGCAGACAAATCATTACACAATACATTATTTGGAAAAAGAAAAACGGAAATTTTACAACAAGCATCTGTTCAGTCATTGATTCAGGAACGTTTTGATTTTTGGACAACGATGTTTCCTGTGTTTTGTACCACACCGCTCATTGCTAATGAATATTTACCCTTAAAAGAGCATCAGTTTGATTTAGTAGTCATTGAAAATGCGAATCAAATTGTAGTAGCAGACGCTGTTAGAACAATGTGGAGTGGTAAGCAGATAGTGATAACGGGGGATGGGCAATTAGAAACATTTGATAATTCGGTTTTAGCTTACGCAAAAAATACTTATCCTGTATATGAGTTAGGAAATTATTATGAAACCAGCACATTAGGGAGCTTTAAACGAGTTGCTTTTGGCAATAATTATCTAAAATCAAATATAAACGAGTCTATAAATAATTTAGGCAAATTTGAGGTAATATATGCTATGGGTAGATGTAGTGAAGAAACTCGAACCAATTCGTTAGAAATAGAAGCTATTGTTCGTAAACTCGAACAGATGGAAGTAGAAGCATCGGAAACAATTGGTGTGTTGACCTTTACAAAAGAACAAAGAAATAGTTTGATTGATAAACTACACGGGGAATCACAACATAAAAATCTAAAAGTATATACCGCAGAAGAAGCCATTGATCATTCATTTGATCACCTAATTATTTCAACTACTTTTAGTCCAGAAGCGGATATACCTTATTTAAATGATGCTAAAGGATATATGGCATTATATCAAGCTATTAATGCCACAAAGGATAATATTATTATTTGTACATCCCTGCCAAAAGATTACATTAAGGCACAGCGATTTACTTTTAGTAATCAAGGATTAAATACCCTTTGCAATCTAATTACTTATGTAGAGGCTCGTCAAACGGAAGATGAGGCATTACAAACAGAAATCTTAGATAGTTTGCGTACTACCCCTGCTATGCAGCCGCCTGTAATTGATAGCTTTAAACGACAATTGATTCAGCAATTGAGTAAATATATTGATGCGGATAGAATTCAAGATGATAAACAAATTGGTGGATTGAATTTTGATTTTGTCGTGACTTCTATTCATAAAAATGAGCCTGCTGTGGCTTTTTGGTTAGATGGACTATTTTGGCGATATGCCAAAGGGGGGTATCTTTGGGAAGAAGTCAATCGTAATCAAACAAAGGATTTGGGCTATCAATACCATAATATTTGGAGTGTGGACTGGTGGAAAAAACCAGAAAAAGCACCTCGACAGTTGGCCGAACAAATTTTTCAACATGATAAGGCTTATGCTTTATTGCCCAATGTGAAAACAGTTAATAATTTAACGATAACCGAACCTAAGCCAACAGAAGTTATGGATAATAATGAAGATGAGGATACGGCTAATAATGTGAGCGATGTGAGTGAGGCATAAGTTATTACTGCAAATGCTTTGCTGATGGCGTAAATTTCTATATAAGTAGTCGGACAATTTTAAATGACAAATTTTGAATTTTTAATAATCTGAAAGTCAACTAGTTAATAAAAATTTAAGTGATGAATAAATAAGTCCGAATACTTAAGTAGATAAGCATAATTAAACGTCATTTTTTACAAGGGGATTTTTAGTCAAAACAAGGCATTTTTTGAGGTAATAGCCGTAGCTATTGCCGATAAAAATAACGCAGTATTGGCTAAAAAGAGCCAGTAAAAAATGTGTCGTTTAATTTTGATTAGCTACTTACTATCAGCAAAGTAAATTTGTTTTGGCTGTTATTTATATCGTTTTGAGGTAATTATTTCCAATGAGCTTTCAAATGACTACTATCATTCATCTTATCTAAAAACCAACCTCTTTTCAAATCATATCTCAATATGTTAATAGCTGTATTTTGCATTTGAATTTTATAAATCATGTGAGGATTAAAGTCTAAAATACGCCTAAGCCAACAGCGGATAGCTGTCCCATGACTTACCATAAAAATACGCTTGGATTCTTCTGTTTCAACAAAAGGATTGACCAATTCTTTCAAAAACCATTGGTGCATACGTTCTTCTACTTCTTCTGCTGTTTCCGTAGTTTCCATTCTAAAGCGATAAGGATCGGCTAGGAAGGTTTTGTACATTTCTTTGGTGAAAATATCTTTGGTGGGTTTTCCTTCTAGTTCTCCAAAATTCAATTCTGTGATTTCATCAAAAATTTCTAAGTCAGTTGTATCAATATTCATCTTACGTAAAGCGATCTTAGCGGTTTTAGTAGCCCGTACTGCTCTAGAGGCAATAATTCTATCAAAAGTAAGCCCTTCTTTTTTGAGCCGACGACCTAATGCTGCAGCTTGTCGCTTACCTAAATCAGTCAGTTTTAAGTGATTGGATTTACCTGTAACAACGTCATGATTTACATTCCCTGTACTTTGAGCGTGTCGAATTAAATATATTTCTAGCATAAATGATTGATTGTTCTTAGGACAGCAAAGATATAATGTACTTCAAGAAAATAGAAAACTAACCTTAAAAGTTCGGCTAATAAAGCTTGTTAATTGAATTGTTAATAATTTTTACATTAAAAAAATCTGTATAGGTTTGCTATCTGATATGGAAAAATGGTAGTTATTGAATTTTTAATCTTCTCCTTTTTGATTCGAGTTATACCAATTGTCTATGTTTTCATACGACTAGATTCTAATAGATAAAAACCTTTTTATAACACTTCTGTTTAAGCAAAAATTGAAGTGTACCTACATATAAAATGTAACTATTCGGTAGAGTCGAGACTAGAGTTATTCTAATAGTAATGGGTGTTCTTGTCTCTGTTCTCTCTTCTGAATAATTAATAGAACGCATTAAAATCCAATTTTATGAAAATATATTTACAACTACTTTTTAGTTTTTGGTTACTCCTTTTTTCTATTGCTTCATCCGCCCAAACCTGGAATTGGGTAAGCACTGTGGGCACTGCTGTGGGGGCAGATGAGGTTCGAGATATAGTCGTTGATCAACTTGGGAATACTTACATAACAGGAAATTATTCTGGAACAATTGAAACACCTGTAGATACTATTGTGAGTGTAGGAGTCCAGAATATTTTTGTAGCAAAGTACGATTCGGTTGGCAGTATAGTGTGGATTCGGAGTGCTGGGGGAGGTAATGGATTAGACTCCGGCAATGCCTTAGAAATTGATGATGCAGGTAATATTTATGTGACAGGCGATATCGTAGGCACAAGTAATTTTGACACGATAACAGTTAACCTTCCGACTAATCAACTAGGACCATTTTTAGCAAAATATGATAATGATGGTCATATTCAATGGGTTCGCTCAGGTGTTTTTCCACAAAGTTTTCTGTTTTTTAATGCTGCCATAGATATAGCTATTGATGATTTTGGTGATATTTATTTAGTTGGACAACGTTTTGATCAGCCTATATCTTTTGGTTCAATTACTATTCCTGCTAATAATGATGATTTCTCTTATTTGGTTAAGTATGACGCTAACGGGAATGAACTTTGGGGAATAACACCTTCTTCCAATAGTATCCCGTATGCTGTTAAAATTTTCAATAATGAACTATACTATTTCTATGGAGAATTTAATAATAATTGGGTTAAGTTTAAAAAATTTGATCTCTCGGGTAACACCGTTTTAACCTCACCTACTTTATTGCAATATAACAGTGTTCCTTCCTTTTTTTCGATAGAATTTGAATTTGCTTCAACCGGGACAATCACTATTTTTGATGAAATATCTTCCGCTGTAACTGTCAATAATATCACCTATAATTCAACTAATGGAAATTTTATATTAGCTCAATTCGATCAAGGTGGAGTTCCTTTATGGAGTAAACAATTGAGTAGTTTAAATAGTAGTTTTAGAGGTGGAATGAGTTTAGATACAGCTGATAATATTTATATCTCAAGCTCCTTTTTAAATACTATTACGGTTGATACATTTACACGACAAGCACCCGATCGAGGTGTTTTTGTGGCAAAACTAACTCCTAGTGGAAATGCTGTTTGGTTATGGTCGGCAGAAGGAGCAAATAATTTTTCAATCGCTATAGATATTGCTCAAGATGGAGATGCTTACATAGCTGGTGTATTTAGTGGAACGGCTACATTTGATGAAAACCAAATAATAAGTGGAGGTAGTTTTGATGTTTATACTGCAAAACTAGGATGTGAACCCCAAAGAGTCTCGGAGGTCTTAGGCGATACCTTAGTTTGTCTAGACATAGGTTCTACTACATACCAAGCAATTAAACAATCCGTTGGGAATAATTTTATTTGGACTATTTCAGGTGGAGGAGTACTAACGGCAAATAATGATGTTGCTACGGTTAACTGGACTCAAACAGGCATTCATACTATAACAGTAGCACAAGTTAATGAATGTGGTGCTGGGGAAATATTTATATTTAATGTAACGGTAAAAGATATTCCAATTTTACCTATTATCAATGGAGACTCTACAGATTGTTTAGGTTCAGCAACTTATAATGTTACCAATAATTTTGACACGGATAATTATGTTTGGTCAGTTTCGGGAGGTGGAAATTTATTTCCTATTGGAAATACAGCTATTGTCAATTGGGCAGTAAGTGGTGATTATGTATTAGATGTAGTCGCTTCAAATCTATGTGGGGTTAGCCCTACAGGAACATTAAATATTGATATTTTTGAAATTCCAAATCAACCTAGTCCAATCATCGGAAACTCAAATGTCTGTCAAAGCACACAAACCTATACGATTCCATCCGTCAATAATGTTGACTATACTTGGTCTTTGAGTTCAGGTGGGACAATTACATCTACAGATAATATTGCCACAATCAATTGGACAACCGCTGGGACACATACTTTAAGTGTCATCCCTTTTAATGAATGTGGCATCGGTTCAGCACGAAGCATCTTGGTGACTGTGACGGAAGTTCCTCAACAACCTTCAACGGTTGTGGGTAACCTTACTGTTTGTAAAGGCCTACAATCCTACTCAGTAATTGGGAATACAACAACTTCCTATAATTGGACAATTTCTGGAGGAGGTAGTTTAGTAGCCTCCAATAATAATGCGACAGTAAACTGGCAAACGGTAGGAACTTACACGATGACGATTACGCCATCCAATATTTGTGGAACGGGTACACCTCGAACGGTTACTGTAACGGTACTAGATGTACCAAGCCAACCTAATGAAATTTTGGGAATTGATACCGTTTGTATAGGTACACAAAATTATTCAGTTGCACCTCAATCTGGTGCTAATTTTAATTGGCAATTATCAAGTGGTGGAACAGTTTTACCGAATAATAATTTAGCTACAATTAACTGGACAACACCTGGCACACATACGGTTACAGTAACACCCTCTAATAGTTGCGGAAGCGGACAAGCAATTTCAAGATTGATTTTTGTTAAAAATACTAATGCACAGATTACGACAATCACAGGAGAAGATGAACCCTGTCTCAATATTGAAAATTATAGTGTACTGAATATTGGTGGATTGACTTATAACTGGAATGTAACAGGAGGCGGAACGATTACAGATTTAGGAAACGCCGCTTTTGTAGATTGGCAAAATACGGGAATTTACACACTTTCTGTTGCTACTTCAGATGGTTGTACTAATTCGCTTACCGTTTCGGTAGAAGATGTACCAACGCAACCTTCCCAAGTTTTTGGGGATACTATTGTTTGTCTAGGATTCTATAATTATTCCATTTTAAACCAACCTGATGTCAATTATACATGGACACTTTCTGGTGGTGGGATTTTAACACAAAGCGGCAATGCTGCCAATGTCAATTGGACACAAACGGGAACGCATACATTGACTGCTACACCTTCTAATGATTGTGGTTTAGGAATGCCTCGTAGTCAAACGATTACCGTTTTGGATATTCCTACTCAACCTTCTTCTATTATAACAACTACCGTCAACGACACTTTAGCTTGTTTAACCACGGAGACCTATTCAGTTACGACTCAACCTAATCTAACGTATAATTGGTCACTTTCGGGAAATGGAACTTTAGTACAAAATAATAATAGTATTGATATAAACTGGCTAACGCCTTCTGTGGATAATGAAATTATTGTGACTACTTCTAATCTATGTGGCTCAAGCCCTCAACAAAGTTTAAGCGTTGATGTATTAGATAACCCGCAGGTCGCTCCAATTCAAGGGAATACTAATGTTTGTTTAAATACGAATCAGATGTATGTTGTGCCTTTGGTTATTGAAAATAATTATAATTGGACGTTATCTTCTGGTGGAATATTATCTATTATTAATGATACTGCTTATGTCAATTGGACACAAACAGGAACGCATACCTTATCCATTGTTCCAACTAATATTTGCGGAAATGGACAAAACCAAACACTTCAAATCACGGTTACAGACGTGCCAAGTCAGCCCGTTGGATTTACAGGGAATTTAAATGCTTGTCAGACATTGGAAGGATATAATGTAACTGCAGAATCGGGGGTGAATTACAATTGGAGTTTGAGTGGAGGAGGTTCTTTATTGGCATTAAGTAATGCTGCTAATGTGAACTGGACTATATCTGGTACACATACTTTAACGGTTTTACCGACCAATCAATGTGGAACTGGAATACCTTTAAACCAAACCGTAACGGTTCAAAATCTACCCACTTCACCTATGGCAATTATAGGGATTGATAGCACTTGTATCAATACTACAGATAATTTTAATATTACACCTCAAAGTGGCGTTACCTATAATTGGTCTTTATCCAATGGTGGAAATTTGAATTTTAATAATAATAATGCAACTGTAAATTGGAATACTACAGGAACTCAAATTTTAAGTGTTTCAGCTATTAATACCTGTGGTACGTCTATACCAAAAACTAAAACGATCACCGTGTTGGATGTTCCAACTTCACCTACTATTTCTGGTGTAACTAATGTCTGTTTAAATGATACGGAAATTTATACCGCAATTGGGGATGGAACAAGTTACACTTGGTCAACAGCTGGCGGAAACGTCAATGGGAATAATATAACGTGGAATACAATCGGTAACCAAACACTTACCGTTACGCCATCTAATTTTTGTGGAAGCGGTCAGCTAGCTACTACTACTGTTTTAGTAGAAACTGTCCCTAATGTCACACAAGATATTAGTGGAGATTCTGTTGTTTGTGCAGGTATTACGGCGTACAGCTTACCACAAATTACGGGAGTCAATTATACTTGGTCTATCTCTGGAGGTGGTTCTATTTCTGCCCTAAATAATGCTGCTAATATCAATTGGATTACCCCTGGCATTTATACGATTACCGCAATTCCTTCAAATGATTGTGGCAATGGAAATACGATTACAAAACAAATTACGGTTAGGGATATTCCCCCTACACCAGTAGCCATTCAAGGAGTTGATACGAGTTGCACCATTCAACAAACGTATATTGTTAATCCTGATCCCGATGTTACCTATCTTTGGAGTTTAGGAAGTGGTGGTGTGATTTCACCAATTGGTAATAGCTCAATTATTATTGCATGGACTGATCAAGGTACACACACACTAACCATCACCCCTATAGATGCTTGTGGAACGCAAGGTCTCCCTATTACTAAAACGATTACCGTATTAATTCCACCACAGTTGAGCGGTGATATTTTGGGCGTAGAGCAGGTTTGTAATGGTACAACTGAAATTTATACTCTTGCTGGAAATATTCCGAATTGGACGTATGATTGGACAATTGGTAATGGAAATAGCATAAATAGTAATGGTAATCAAGCTACGGTTGATTTTAATACTATTGGATTAACTACGCTAAATGTAACTGTCAGCAATCAATGTGGAATTGCTCCAACAAAAACGTTAGATATTTTAGTAGAAAATAATGCTCCAAGTATTTTAGGAGATATTTCGGGTGATACATTAGTCTGTAGTAATGCAGATGCCATTTATACTATATCGGGTAGTGTTGATTTCGATTATAATTGGATTTTAAGTGATGGCGGGGTAATATCTCCGCTGAATAATACCAGTATTGTTACTTGGCAAACGGCAGGGCAATATAATTTAGGGGTGTATCCTTCTAATTTCTGTGGAATCGGGGATACTCTTTTTACCATTATTCGAGTAGAGAATCCTTTAGAACGTCCAAGTATCACCTTATCGAATGACGCTTTAATTTCAAGTAATCTTGGTGTGCTGTCTCAATGGTATTTTAACGGTACGCCAATTGAAAATGCGATTACTTCCACATTTATTCCAATGAATCAAGGTATCTATACGGTAGAATCTACTAATATCTGTGGTACAACGCCATTGTCTAATGAGTTCGCTTTTGGATTAGAAGGCGGCTTTTTTGCTTATCCAAATCCAGCTAACGATCAAGTTACCCTCCGCATTCCTAGTTATCTAACTTGGTACACGATTGATATTATCAATCAAAATGGAAGTTATATGCGACCTACGATTTCCAATACAGGCTTTAATGAAGTGCCAATTGATATTAGTGGATTAGCCGCAGGGATTTATTTATTGCGAGTCGATACGGAGTTATTGGTGTTTTATCGGAAATTGGTGGTTGTGCGTTAAGTGACTCATTAATTCAAAAATTTTTGAACCGCTGTTCCTAAATATTGTTTGTTTTGATGTTCAATTGTAATACGTCAAATATCAGTTTAATGCTAAAAATAGCCTTCTCACCAATTTACAAATATCAACTACCACCTAATCATCGCTTTCCGATGATTAAATACGAATTAATACCTGAACAACTCTTGTATGAAGGTACAATTGAACATGCTAATTTTTTTGCTCCTACACCGTTGACAGAAGAAATTATTTTAAAAACGCATGACGCTAATTATTGGAAAAAATTACAAGATTTAACGCTGACTAGAAAGGAAGAACGAGCGACGGGATTTCCTGTCCGAAAAGATTTGATAGAACGTGGACGAGTAATTTCTGGAGGGACAATTGAATGTGCGTTGTATGCTCAACAATATGGCGTAGCGATGAATGTAGCAGGAGGAACGCACCATGCGTTTGCCGATAGGGGAGAAGGGTTTTGTATTTTAAATGATATGGCAATTGCCTCTAATTACTTATTGGATGAGGGTATTGTACAAAAAATCTTGATTGTTGATTTGGATGTGCATCAAGGTAATGGAACGGCTCATATTTTTCAAAATGAGAATCGAGTATTTACCTTTAGTATGCATGGGGCAAAGAACTATCCGCTGCGAAAAGAAATATCCAATTTGGATATTGGACTACCCGATAAAACTGAAGATAAATTATACCTCGAAACTTTATACAATACTTTACCTAGACTAATTGATGAAGTAGAACCTGATTTGATTTTTTATCTTTCAGGTGTAGATATTTTAACCACGGATAAATTAGGACGATTAAGTGTCAGTATGCAGGGCTGTAAAGCTAGAGATAAATTCGTTTTTGAGCAATGTAAGAAAAATAATATTCCTGTAGCGGTTAGTATGGGTGGTGGTTATTCGCCTCGAATTGCACATATAGTAGAAGCTCATGCCAATACCTTTCGAGTTGCTCAGGATTTATATTTTTAGGGTGATTTACTTGGAGAATTAATGTGTTATTCACTAATTCTCCAAATAAGAGTAATACTTTGACTAAGAAAACCCATGTGTATTTTGCTCGACAAAAGTCTTTGGAAATTCCTCAACGCCTGGAAAGCCTAATTCAATATCTCGACCATTATGTGGAATATAATTAGTCTTAAAAATATAGTCCCAAATACTTAGGGTCAGTCCAAAATTGACGCCATATTGTTTATCCTCAGGCAGATGTTTGGCGTGATGCCAAATATGCATTTGAGGACTGTTAAAAATATATTTTAATGGTCCAAGCGGCAATACAAAATTAGCATGATTAAAATGTCCCCAAGCTAACGTAAAGATGTGAACGATGAAAAAGTCGGTAATTCCAAAACCTATCATAGCCAATGGAAGATACTCTAAAGAGCGATAAACTACATTTTCCATCCAATGATAGCGTAAATGTGCTGCAAACCCCATTTGTTCTACAGAGTGATGTACTTTGTGAAATTCCCACAAACGAGGAGAATAATGCAATAAGCGATGTACCCACCATTGTACAAAATCTCGAATTAAAAATAGGATCAATAACTGCGACCATCTAGGCAATTCTCCTACTTGTATTGCCACTAAATTCGTAACACCAAATAAACCTAAAAAGTCATTAAACAACTCAACCACTACACTCGATGCTGCATTATAAACGACTAAGGAAAACAAGAAGAAGTTGAAAAACATATAAAAGAAGTCCAGCCAAAAATCTTGTCGAAATTTAGATTGACCCTTCCGCCAAGGCGATAGCAGTTCTAAGGCAAAGAAAAATGCAGATACTAATATCAACCAATAAAAATAATTCTCGTACCAAGGCTTATAGTTATAAGACATCGTAATCTCTTGCCATAAATAACTCGCATACCCCGTATAACCATTAATAAAAATCTCTAAATATTCCATTATTAAAT
>CAYLSF010000080.1:0-13224 GCA_964385675.1 uncultured Saprospiraceae bacterium | reverse complement strand
ATTCTGTTTTCTGATTCTCCTGATGTGCTAGCAAAAATTTTCCCTACATCTAATTTTAATAGTGGCATGTTCCATTCTTGAGAGACGCTATAGGCACTTAACGATTTACCTGTTCCTTGAATTCCTACTAGCAATATTCCTTTTGGTGTTTTGATACCATAAGCATTAGCTTGATGAGATAGTGCTACTTTTCTTAATCTTAGCCATTTTTTTAAGTTATGTAGACCTCCTAAATTTACAGATTCGTAATTATTGTTGTAAAACTTTACACCATGTGTGTTATCGAATTTTTTACTTTTTTCGTTAAATATTTGCTTAATGAATCCAGGTAAACTGTAGTGATTTTCTATTAATTGAAGCAGTGACGTTCTTATTTCTTTTATTGAAAAACCTTTATAAGCTTTGCTTATTATACGGATATGCTTACTAATATTAATATCTGTACATTGAAAAAAGTTTTCGACTTCTTGCTGAATTTCTTCTTCATTTGGTAGTGGTAGTTTTGTACAGTAGATATAATTTTGTAAACTATGAGGTATATGAGTATTTATTCCACTCATAATAATAAAATTTAAATAATGTCCTACTCTATTTAAAATTGGGCTTTTCGGAGTTCGCCTTATTATTAATTTTGAGATTAAATTTATTTTAAGATTTCTAAAAGAAAGTTTTTAAAGCTTTTTAAATAGTTAGGCTGTTAGAACATACAGGGCTAACAGCCTATTAACTATTTAATTAAAGTTAATTGTGAGATACTACAGATATTATTTTTTATATACCTGTATCTTAACATTACCCATGGCTCCCATTCCATTTAAATTATCTACCTCAGGTCCTACGATGTAATATTCCTCTCCAAGATTTTGCTTTGTAATCTGAGCTTTATTTCCATTTTTAGCACTAGCTGATCTAATATAAAGACTAAAACCGTAAGGGCTTTCTGCGTTTGGTATCTTAAAGTCAAGTGTAGCTTCAACTCTACCTAAATTTCTATTACCAAACCACTCATAACCTGTTTGCCCTGGCTCTATCGTAACCCCTGGAACCATTTGAATATCAGGTGAATTCGTTTTATTGACATCTGTATGGCCATTGTTAAGTTCTAACTTTGCGTAGTAAACACTTACATTTTCAGCAGTCACTTCTACTGCCGTCCAAAAACGATCTTTATTTATTCCACTCATAACAATAAAATTTAAATTATCTCCTACTCTATTTAAAATTAGGCTTTTCGGAGTTCGCCTTGTTAGTAAAAAAATGATAAAATATTAAAACCATACGCTCTATTTTGGAGTCATGCCTATGTTTTAGGATATACTTATCTAAGCCCTATTCACATAGGTAAAATTTGGAATTATAGCTCACTAAAAATGTCAAGTATGGTTTATCATAGATATACGATTGGCAATATGTAGGTACCATTATATCACAATAGTCTATCTAATATCTTGAGGTTAAACCTGTGTAAAAGGCTATATCTTTTTTTAAGGTTTAAACTGTTATTACTTAATGTTTTTAGAAGTCAAGGAAAGCAATAGTTATGCTAGCCCTTGACTTTTACTTGTATCTTATTTATTTACAATTCAACTACTTATACTTCTATCAACATTTCTGTCATTTTCTGAAATGACTTATTTTTTCTAACAATAACCAACCCTACTTCATAAGTTCCCGCATTATCTGTGAATTTTGAGTCAAAGGCAAGTAACTGTATAGCTCCTGGTTCTTCTGCTATTGCCGACATTCTTCCACTATTTGAACTTGCTTGATTTGGATGATAAATATCATGTGAACTAATATTTACTGGACAGGGGAAGATAACATTATTTTCTTTCGCTTTTTTACTATAATATTTATATTTCCTTCCTTCACTTTTTGAATCGCTCTGTAAATAATAATCATTATTAGCATAAATAGCTCCTCTAGCCTTAGGCATACAAAGTATTAGTCCGCCTTCTTTCTTAGCATAGTCGCTTGTACTTGGATCTTGTCCATAAGGATCTCTTCTTGCACGGTTAATCTCGTCTTTTGTTACAGCATCACTTAGTGTTTTTAAAGATTTGTTCCATGCCTTTACAAAGGGAGTAGCAGCTCCATCTGTGGAAGCAATTACGACTCCTCCAACTATTGTATTAGCTATTCCTACAATAGATTTCACTACTTTCATGTTTGCCTTTTTAAATGATGCTATACCTGAAGCTCGATAAATATAAATAAAGTCTCCAGGGAGGACATTATCTATGACAACGCCAGTGTTATCATTTGCAGCAATTGCCACATTTAATTTATAGGCATCATACTTATTATTACTTTCATTTTTCAAAGGTAAAGTTAAGGTTGGAGAGATTATTGTTACACTCATTGAAATTTATTTTTAATCTCCTACTCTATTTAAAATTAGGCTTTTCGGAGTTCGCCTTGTTAGTAAAAAAATGATAAAAAATTAAAACCATACGCTCTATTTTGGAGTCATGCCTATCCTTTAGGATATACTTATCTAATCACCTATTCACATAGGTAAAATTTGGAATTATAGCTCACTTAAAATGTCAAGTATGGTTTATCATAGATATACAATTGATAATATGTAGGTATCATTATATCACAATCGTCTATCTAATATCTTGAGGTTAAACCCGTGTAAAAGACTATATCTTTTTTAAGGTTTAAACGATTATTGCTTCGTGTTCTAGAAATCAGGGAACGTAACACTTATGCCACGCCCTGACTTCTACGTGTATCTTATTGATATACAATTGAGGGCTTTAGTTGAATATTGCTTGGATTACTCAATCACCAATTTCCGATATGATACACTTCCTTCATCATCTGATAATTTAACGAATGCCGTGCCTTTTGGAAGGTTTGATACATCAAACGTTAGGGTATTATCCCCTGCATTGACCATTTTGTTTTCTGTATGGAGTAATTGTCCTGTTATGCTATATATCGTAATAGAAAGTGTAGCATCTGCGGTAGCGGTATAGTTGAGCGTTGTGCTGCCGTTAAGCGTTGGATTTGGATAAAATTCGCTGACAGTAGCTTTGCTATCTTCAAAGGTTGCGGTGATGACTTCGCTATATTCAAACTGACCATCGTAGTCAATTTGTTTTAGGCGGTAGTAGTAGGTTTGATTAGTATATAAAGCGTTATCATTATAAAAATATTCTTGACGCTCTAGGGTTGTGCCATTACCTTCTACAAAAGCTAAAGTCTCGAAAGTTTCTGCATCGGTACTACGCTGTACTTCAAATCCCGAATTATTTTCTTCGGAGGCCGTTGCCCAAGTTAATTGTACGGTATGGTCTTGGTTTTTTGCGGAAAAATGGAGTAACTCTACTGGTAGTACTGCTGTAGTATGACTACCACTTAGGGTAATTCCTGTAAGTACAGTCCCAGGATTAGCATTAACCAGTGCATTAGCACTAGTAATAACCCAACCATCTGTAGGAGGATAGGGGGTATCATCATCATGAGTCGCTATGAAAGTTCCATTATCCCAAGAAAATAACGTCCATTTTGAAAGACCAAGATCCCACTTTAATTCATAATTAAACCCATCACCATAATAAAGCCGTTTAGTATTCCAATCCCCCGCATCATCAAGATCTGTATCAAGTGGATCTACATTTGTACCATGAAAATTAAGTTGAATTTCAGCTGCGAATTGATAACCTTTAAGTGTATTATTCCTGTGAATATTAGGTGTACTTGAAGTATTGACATTAACAAAAGATAGACAAGATAATATCATTATGGTCAATGCTGCTCTTTTTGATAGGGTCTGTACATTTATAAATACAGCCTTCGGGGTTATATCTCTTTGTTGTGTAAAATGGCGTAAGTTAATAATGGTTAAAAATTTCATGATTTAAAGGTTTTAGTTTTTGAATACTCTTGTAAAAGAGTGCTTACCGTATCTATTATTTTAGTGTGAAATCATTTTAATAATTACTTTCACATTTGAATAATGTAAAGTTCCTCAAAAACCCAGACCAATTTTTTGCAATGTTTGCAACTGAAAATATTTTTTGTTGCGTATATTGCGAAAAATCACGCAAAAACAGTGACGATTCGCAAAACTTGCAACAACTTGAGACTTCTGCTGTTGAAAAGTAACAAAATTGTAAAATGGAGAGATACTATTGTTGAGTAATTAGGGTATAGTTAAAGGGAAATTATAAAGGTATTTGATAAAGCATAGTTCAACAATAGGTTAGTAATTTATAGTAAAAGTAATCGCATACTACATAGGAGATATTCTATCTTATTGAACCACAACTGTAAAAGAGTAAATTTAGTATATATAAAAGGCACACTTATAATTAACCATCACGAATGCAAACTCAATATCAACCTAGCGATAAATCATTACAAGATCGCCTATTTGATAGAATCGTTACGCTATTTCCCAATAAAACGGAGGCAGCTAAGGATTTAATGCAGTTATTAAATCTAGGCAAAACGAGTGTTTATCGGAAAATGAGTGGTATCTCTACCCTAAAGCAGGATCAAGTCTTTCAGATTATTCGACATTATGATCTTTCATTAGATGATTTGATTCATCAACAAACAGAGGTGTATCTATTTGCACATTCGCAGCGGGTAGAAGACTTTCGGGTAGGTGAGGGCGTGACGACTGCTACACCATTTCTTAAATTTATCAATAAATTAAAGGCAGCGACCGAAAGTAAATTATATTATGCAGGCATAGATATTCCCACGCCTTACTTAATGTATGTTCCCGAATTGATTTATTTTAAAGAACAAATGTGGGCACATCAAAAGAATAATCAATTGTTTGACTACGAACCCTTTGATTTTAGCCAGATACGTCCAGAGGATATGGCTCGTTATAAGGCTACTACGGATTTTTATGAGCAGTTTTCCACCACGGAATTGTGGGAAATTACAGGTATATCGGTTATTTTGGAGCAGATCAGACATTATTATTGGGTGGGGATTTTGAGGTTAGAGGATGTCATGATGTTGCTGAAAAAGATAGATAAGCTATTGAATAAACTGGAACGGATGATAGCCGTGGGGTCAAAAACACTAGATCCGAATAGGAAAGATTTAGAAGTGTATTACAATCCTATACCGTCTATCAATTGGTTCTATCTGGCAGAGAGTAACACCATTAACTATGTGCATGCTTTATTTGATACACCAAACTCTGTGATCACGGCTGATCCTTTTTTGTTTAAAGAGGCTAAAATTCGCTTTAAAGGACAACAACAACAATCCTATATCATCAGCGTAGCAGGTGCTGTGCAACGCAATCAGCTATTTAGTACTTACAGAAAACAGTTGAAACGTCTAAAAGCGGAAATAGAGTTTGAACAGATGTAAGTAATTAGGAAATTTTTATCCCGATAGTTATCGGGAATTAACAGTTAATTATTATTTCTATGGCTATCGGGAGTCGTTTGTTAAGTATTTGTTTGAATATTCGATTAACAATTTAGCCAACTTACTTGAATACCCTTTTAGATTTTAATCAAAATACTCCATATTCATAAACTCATTGCCTTTTTACCATGATTCAACAACAAATTTTTAATAAAATCATCGCACAATATTCGGATAGTAGCGAAGCGATTCATGCTATAGGAAAAGCATTGCACCTAAATCCATCCAATGTCTATCGTCGTGTATCGGGAGAGATTCCGTTAAAACTAGATGAAATTGAGCAGTTGGCAAAGCGATTTAACCTCTATTTGGATGAATTAATTTATCAAGATAGCGATAGAATAACAGGACGAATTATTGGAAGTCAAAAAAATCGTAGTAATAACTATAGTGAATATTTGATTCATCAATTGCAAAAGACCAATGCGATTCCTGGGTTTAAAATGTGTCATGCTTCCGCAGACTGGTCGGTGATTTTCTATTTTAGATATGTTGATTTATATCTATTTAAAGTATCACAATGGAAACGCCTACTGTGGAAGTCTGAGCAATCTCCTGTCTATCATAGGCATTCGCATAGTGCACAACAGCGTTCTACTATTTTAAGAATAGGACATCTTTTTCAAGGGCGACATACCGTATTTTTTTTATGCAAAAGTACAGCTGATTTATTACTAGGACAAATAGAATATGCGTATTCGATGAATCAAATTTCTAAATCAGATGCCCTTTATCTCTTAGAGGAATATGATAAGATGCTTGATGATGTGGAAGCCTGTACTACAGTAGGTCAAACCTCTTTACACGATAAGGCAAAACCATTTGATGTTTTTTTAGTGCATACCCCGATATTGGGAAGTATTACCTTATTTACAAGTAAATCTTTAAAATATGTTGATGTGGTATTTAATTCCCCCAATTTTATCAAATCAAAGGATAAAAAGATGCTAAATTATGCAGAACAGTATCTGGAGCGGCTTGAAAATAGTGCTACTAAAATTAGCCAAACGGGCGAAATGGCTCGTAGAAAACTGTTCGCACACTATAGAAATCAAGTGAATAAATCTCGTAAAATATTGGGTGCATAAGATTTGTATGCTATTGTTTTTACGACTCTGCTACTTCTAAATCATTATCTACATACCTTGCGGCTATCATAAAAAACGCAAAAGCCACTACTTTTAAAAATATCAGACTAAGCAAAGCCTGTTGAATTGCATATACGCCATACGATGGCGTAAACCAATCACTTAGCATACCGGCTAAAAGTGGCCCTAAGCCTGTTCCAAAAAATTGAATGGATATGATAAAAATACTACCCGTCATCGCACGCATATTTGGAGGTACGAAATCTTGTAAGATTTTTAAACTTGGACCTAAATAAAATGAAAAGGTCAAGGTAGATAAACAATTTGTCAATAGCATCACTTCATAACTACTTGAAAGCAAGAAGATAAGTGTAAAAGGCAAGCCTACTATTACCCCTATTGCAGGTATCCATATATACCATAGCTTGTTTTTTGCACCATATTTATCTCCCAAATAGCCCCCTAAATACACACTAGTGCTACCACAAATTCCTATCACGAGGGATAACCATATACCGACGGTGGTATAGCTCATACCATGTACTCGAATGAAAAAGGAAGGCAACCAATTGGTCATTGCCATTCCATATAACGAATGTATGCCTACGCCTAATATCAACCACCAAAAGGCTTTTTTGGTACGGAGTGTTTTGAATACGGTCAAAAAAGAAGGAGGTTTAGTTGGTGTATTTTTTAAGTTGTCTATTCGTCCACGCAAGGGTTCTTTAAGCGTAAAAAATAATAAGATACCAAATAAAACACCAGGTATGCCTAAGATAGAAAACGTACTTCGCCAGCCATAATGTTCTGCCATGTAGCCCCCAAAAGCAAAACTAATTAATATACCGATGTACAATCCAATATGATAAATACTAAAAGCTTTAGCTCGTTCTTCAGGGCGGAAATAATCTGAAATAATAGAGTAAGCAGCAGGTGAACTTCCCGATTCCCCAAATCCAACAAGCATTCGTGCAATTACTAGTTGTATAAAATTGGTCGCTTTTCCTGTTAGTGTCGTTACTGCACTCCAAAATATTAGAGCAATAGTTATTATATTTTTTCGATTGTAGCGATCCGCTAAGTAGGCGATGGGCAAACTAAATAATACATAAGGTAAGGTAAAAGCTAACCCCGTAATGAGTCCAAGTTGTGTATCTGAAAGCCCCAATTCCTGCTTAATTGGTTCTTGCAGAATGACCATTAACTGTTTATCTAAAAATGCGAAGGTATATACCCCTGCTAATAAAAATAGGACATACCATCTATACTGTAGCGTCTTATCTTCTGGCATAAATGAGTTTGATTTTGGTGTCGAATAAGTACAAGTGTAATGGGGAGTTTTGTCAAATTCTACCCAATAATTTTAATATTGTAATTTGTGTTATCAATAGGGTAAAAATACAAAAATTGAGCTATCTGGTAGGGGGTATAAAGTATGATACTTTAGAAAGATTTTATACTATATTTCTATATGATTTCTATTTCAAAGGGAAAAGTATATTAGTGTCACAAATTAAGGGGATAGTGTTATTTAAATTTTGAATATTATCTTAAATCTTTTCTGATAGTTACTGGAATTATATTTTAAACTTAGATAAAAATGAATATGGTCAGCTAGAGTATAGCCGACCATATCGAAATTAAACATTATATCAAAAATTCTATCCCGATAGTAATCGGGAATGATGAAAAAAATCGGTAATCTCTTTTTAAAAACTACAAGTAACAGAAGCGTGCATTCCTACCATATCTAAGTTGGTTACCACATTTTTATCAACCATATCATGGTTAACAAAGGTCTCAAATTGTACATTGATGTTGTCATTAACATCATACGCTAAACCAACCCCTCCTGTAACGGTATTCATGGCAAAGTTTTGAAAATCATCCGCTTCTGGAGCAGATTCTCTTTGATACTCTTCGTTTGCATCTAAATTTTCAAAAACGAAAATGTATTGTTTCTTAATAGATTTTCTAGCTATTCCGCCTACTCTCACAAAAGGATGAAAATCTTTATCAGGTCGCTCATACACATATTTCAAGTAAACAGGTACTTGCACCCAATCTCTATCTAACTCAATTCTTTTTAATTGATCCCCTAGTTGTAAAGGCTCCATTTCTGGCATATCCATCGTTTGTGACCAATCCAACTGTAGGTGATTTAGATTTACATATTCAAATCCACTACCTAGAGATACATTTTCAGGAAATAATACTTCTGCACTAATTCCAATAGAACCGGCGAATCCTTTATGTCTTGAAATAATAGCTCCACCATTTGCTACTGCACCTACTTTAAATCCTTCTGGTTTGAATAATAAAATAGGATTAGGTCTGCCACTTTTTTCATTTCTTAATATGATTTCCATTGGCAAGTTACTCGTAATTCTTTGTTGACGTGCCTTGAATGGCTCAATTCCTGCCAATGCTTTTGGTGTTAATACGGTAGTTATTTCATTTGTTCTAGACTGAGTAATTGTAGTTATCTTGTCATTATGTGAAAGAGTTGAATTAATGTTATTTTGAATATCTGTTGTATTATTAGCTAACACTTGATTATTATCTTCTGCAACGACCTGTGCCAATTCTGCTTCAATATTTCTCTCAATAGCTGGTGTCAATTTAATTGAAGGACTTTTTTGTGTTGACGGACTGACTATTGTTGTATTATTCGCTTTTTTGACCGTATTAACTGTATTTGTCATTGCTTTTAGCACTCGTTCATTCCCTTTTACAATACTAGCTAATGTCGTTTCTGATTTTTCGGTTGAAGTAGTTTCTGTTTGTTGAGCAACGGTTTCTCCGACATCTATTGAATGAGTCGCTACATCTTTTGTTTGAGTTTGTAATTGCTCTACTTTATTCTTGAGTGCAACTATTTCACTATTTGCGGAACGAAGTTGCATATAAAAATAAGCTCCCATCATCAGCATCGGTAGGGTGATAGAAGCTGCCATCAGCCACCATCCTCTACGGTTGCTTTGAGGTTCGAGGCGTTGCTCTACATCAAGCCATGCCGCTTCCTCAAACTCGAACTGTTGAGTGGTATTGAGTTTTTCTTCAAATATTTTATCGAAAATATTATCTTCCATATCGTCCTTCATATTTATGGTGATAATTAGGCTGTAACATAGCCCTTAATTTCATTCGTGCTTTTGCCAAATTCGATTTTGATGCTCCTATACTAATATTTAACTCCTTAGAGATTTCATCATGTTTATAGCCTTCTACTACATATAGGTTGAATACCATTCGGTAAGCAGGTGGTAGCAATTGTACCATTTTCATGATTTCTTCTACTGAAAGGTTGTGAAGTGCATCGGGTGTGGTATCGAAATGAACATTATTTATAATTTCAAGTGTTGGGCGATGTTTATGGTGTTTTCTGTAATAATCAATAGATACATTTACCATAATTTTCCTAACCCATCCCTTAAAAGACAAATTGTAATTATACTTATCTAAGTTTTTGAATACTTTAACAAACCCATCATTTAAAACCTCTTGTGCTTCCTCCTTATTCTTAGCATATCTCATACAAATAGACATAGCATAGCTGTAAAATTGTTGATACAATTTTTTCTGGCTTGCCCGTTTGCCCTTCTTACAAGCTTTTATGAGTGATATTAAGGTTTGATCTTCTTGCATGAAGATTGTTTTAAGTTAATAAAGTAGCTTTCGGTTAGATGCTAATTATAACAACGAGATGCTGGAGTAATTCATTGCCTCCTCTATTTCTATCTGCCGCTATCTTTATTTAGCACCTAACCTAAGCAGTAGCAATTTTTCTCATTAACTAAACAACTTGACTATCTACACGACGGTTCAGTTAAAATGGTTGCTTATATCTATTTTTTATTTTTCAAGTTCGCTAGTTAAAACTATGCACTTTAGTGCAAGAGCTTTAGTTGCTACTCACTTTTAATGCGAATTATGGTTACATAATGCAACTGGTAAATTAACTTTAGTCGAATTTCATTCGATTATACAAACCTATGGACTTCTAGTCCATAGTCGTTTAGTTCAAATGATTAGTGAATTGTACACTTAATCACATACCAAAAAACGTGTTTAAGACAAGACTTAAACACGTTTTTAAAAAGTCGTAAGGACTCTCTTTTGGCTACAAAATATCCAATACTAATGTTAAGTTTTGAATATTCTTAATCTTTGACTTTTGACCTGGTTTCTTACTCGGTGCTGGATAACCTATCTGAACATCAATTAATTGTTTGCCTTTAGGAAGTCCTCTATTTTTATAGTGCCTGTTAGATATTTGAGTAATTACAAAACCTTTATAGCCAAACTGATTCCCAATAAAAGCCTCTATTTCTTCATTAGAAAATACAGTATTGTTAGCTAACTCCTCCATGGATATAAATGATTTATAACTTTTATAAAATATGTGATAACATTCTGAATGGCAATATTACAAAATATTGTACTGAATTTTAAGATTCTTAATTATGAATTTATGTAAAAATTTGGATGCTAGTATCTAGTATCCAATATCCAGTATCTAGTGTCCAGTTAAACCTTCCAAAATCTTAATAATAAAACTTCGATAAATAAGAATATCAACGCTAAAATGAGACACCATTTCCAAAGGATAATTCCCCTACTCCGCTCTCCAATCAATTGCCCAAAATTAACATCTTGATTGATTTTAATAACATCTACCAATGTTCCTCCTAGAGATTCCAATTCTGTATCTGTATAATAATCTAAAGCGGATTCTCTTCTATCATAATTAAAGGCAAACTTTGAAACAGTTTCTTCTTCTTGTAAAAAGAGATTATAAAAGCCTGCCTTACGCACTTGATTATTCATAGATAAAACAACCTTTGGACCTAAAGCTTTTTGACCAGGAATAAACTCTTCTTCTGTCCCTTTTAATTTATATACCGTTTCTGCCCCTGTTTTTAAGTTATCTGCTTCAATCACTTCGTCTTTTCCGATGATATATGCAATTTGACTTTGCTTACCTGTAGCAATTGCCATTTTATATAACATCGGTACAAATACCTCTGGGTTTTTTGCCAATGTATTATAATCAAAATTCAATGGTGCAGCACATAAATAAATATTTCCTGCTTCTAACGGATATTTACTCAAATAAGAATTTCCATCTCTATATCGTAGTAAGACTTCTTCCGAGCGATTACTATATCTTGTTAGTTTAAAATTCCCTTTAGTTTGTGGTAATTTGAGATTCGCATTCTTATTTTCATACACATCATTAAAAATAAATTCTTGTGTATTAATATAAGTCACTTCTCTTTCCTTGTTCTCAAAACTGACTAGCTCATTCGCATTAAAGTTTTTCAAAAAGCTTTTGTACGATTCTATATTTGCCTTTGCATTAGGGAAAACCAATACATTTCCACCGTTTTGAATATACTGTTTTAGTTCAAAAGATAAACCCGATGAAATACTGCCCAATTCATTTAAAATCACCAATTGATAATCTGGAATTTTAGAATAATCCAATTTGGTGCTTAATTGATTCGCTACCTGAAAATAACCGCTTTCACCAAATACAGAATTGAGATAACGATTCCCCGAGTTATTATTGATAGATAAAACCTTAATTTCTTTCTTTACATTGAACGCAAAAGAATAGGTGTCATCAAAATTAATTGGATAGTCTGTAATAGATAACTCGGCTTCGTGCCATCCTGTACGGATGATTGTAATATTTACCGTATCATAAGCAGAAGAACGTGCCTCAATATTAATATTGGCTAACGGCTTATCTTGTCCATCGAGTTTTAAGCTCAATCGCACATCTTCTACATTCTCATCACTTAAATTATTCAACTTTACAATCAAACGATTGGTCTGATTTAACATCTGAATCGGTGCTTCGAACCAACAGGTATCAATACTTACATTTCGCTTTTGTACGGATTGTAATGGAATAAAACTCACCTCTATCGTCGTATCTTGTAAGGGTTCAATGTCTGTTACATTTTTCTGAAAATCAGAAATGATATAACTCACTTTTCCATCTGCTTTTGAGGTATTTAGGACTTGTTCTTGTTTCGCTAAAACCTTTGATAATTGCTGTACAGAAAAAGTCGTCTCAATTTCATCCACTAAACTTAATGCATCCTCTTGACTCACCATTCGCTGATGTCTGCCTTCCATATCACTCGTCAACACTTGAAATTCATCTTCTACATCATAGGCATTAATAATCTCTCTGGCTCGTTGTTTGGCTTTTTCTATCAACGGCACATCTTGTGTACGAGAATCCATACTAAAAGAATTATCTACATACAGACTCACTGCCTTTTTTCCTGCTTTTATAGCTGTATCTTTTTGAGGAATAAAAGGTTGTGCAAACGCAAATACCAAAAAAGTAATCGCTAAAATACGAGTGGCTAAGACCAATAAGTTCCGTAAGCGAGAACGAGAAGCCGTTTCTTCTTTTACTTCCCTCAGGAACTTAACATTGGTAAAGTAAACCTTTTTGAAGCGGCGAAAGTGAAATAAATGTATGATGATCGGTATGGCGATTGCCAATAGTGCCAATAAGAAGGATGGATATAAAAACTGCATATTCTATTTAGTTGCAACGAGTTGTCACGGTTGTTGTAAAATTTGATTGTTTAAAATAAACCCTCAAAATTAATACCCAAAGATACGATTTCCGAGTTATTATATTCGATGTTTTTTTAAGGCTTCTAATTATTTATAAAAATAATAGTCATCTATATGT
>CAYLSF010000079.1:0-13283 GCA_964385675.1 uncultured Saprospiraceae bacterium | reverse complement strand
TACATACTAGTTCCTTGTAAGGAAATAGTAGTTGTCCAATTTTATTAAGTATTTTAAAATACTTAATAGAAGCCACTTTATTCCTAAAAAAAATTGAAAAAATATAAGATAAATAAGTTTTAATATTTTTTAATGAAATACATAGTAAACCAAAAACGTGACATCCGTTTTTAATCTGTATTATTTTCTAAAACTCAAAATTAATTTAATTATGGAACAAAAATCAGTTCGATTTACATCTTTATTTTTAGCATTTATTATTTTATTTGCCTCTTGTACACAATACGAAGTACAAAATAATTTATCCGAAAATTTACGAGCTAATTTATCAAAACATATGGACGTTTCTGAGCAAGAAATAGCTGAAATTATGAGTACAGTTATGGATGCAGTGAAATATACAAAATCTTATGATGTTGAGGCAGTAGTAGGTTCTATTAATGAAGCCTACGAGGATGTCGGTTATGATGTACAAATTGAAGTAGAGCAAGTTCAAGATATGAAGAACTATTTAGACTTAGCTAAAAATGACCCTAAAGCCACCTTAAATAAATTAGTTACTGATGAAATGCTTAGTCAAAGACAAGCTAATTATATTGAAAGATTTAATACTGAATTAGAGAAAATTACAGACGAAAAATTATTTAATTACATTGATGCCTTTAAACAAGAAGTGAAAGATGATGATAAGTTAGCTAAGGAGGAGAAGGCTGCATTAGGTAATTATTTAACATTAGTTAAGTCTGGATTTGAAAGTGTTGATTCAGAAAAAACAGGTTGTAGATGTTGTATTAGAAATAACAGACGTGCTATATTCGGTTGGGGAAGTCTTGTTATTTTAGTATTGATACTTACACTTTGTGCTGTATTATCAGGTCCAGCTGTATTTTACTGTGCTATTGGTGTAGCAGGTGTTGTTTATGCTGGACAAATCTGTACAATTTGTGACGGACCTTGTAACTGCTAAGCTTAATGAAAAATAGTATAAAGATTGTTAAATCTTGATGTCTGTACTATTTTAATTATACCGTTATAAGGCACATTCCATAAAATTCTCTTAACTAAGACTTTAAGGTAATTTTGGAGTGTGTCTTTTATTTTAATTATATGAGAAATCATCATTTTTAATAGTTATTGAAAGTTAATTTTATCATCGTACTTAATATAAATTAGGTTTTATAGAAAAAATGTGATTTGATTCAAGAATTATGCAAAGAAAAATTAACTATATGCGGCAGATTATAGCACTGATAGTAATAATAATTTTTAGTCCTTCCTTATTTGCTCAAATCGGATATTTAGGGGGAAATTTTACGTTAGGAGATTCTTATCGCTTAGACTATCCAAATAGTGCAACAGCTTATGGATACGGAATAAACTATGAAATATTATTTTCGCAAAAAATGAAAAATGATCGAATTGGCAGTTTTTCATTTATAGCTACCTATGACAATATTTTGAAAAGAGCTTATGATAATAATTTTGAATTATTATCTCTTCGATTACATCAATTTGGAATTGGAGTTGGATTTGATTTTTTAAATTACCTGACCGAAGATTATCCACACATAGGGTTTGCTGGTAATACAATTTTAAAATATCAATTTAGAGATTTAGATACCCCTAGAGTCTTAACGGTTTCTAATATGATTGGATTTTCTTTCAAGATGAATGATTTGTACAAAGGTAAATTTTTTATGACAGCAGAAGTGGATCTACAAGAGGCTATAATTAACGAAATTCCTTATCAATTTGTGTACTGGGGATTTAACATCATTATACAGCGAAAGCTACACCAAAAATCTAAACTATTTTTTTCAAAGAAAAATAGATAAATATTTGGATAGAAATTATCAGCCTTTCTAATAACTTTAGCATTAAGAATTTATATTTTCCTTTAGATAGATAGGAGTATTTGTGTAATAAGGAACAGTTCAAAAATAAATTAACCATCTTACTATCAATTTTAATTTATACCTGTTCCTAATTATTAAATAAACTTGGAGATATTCAAAAATGAATACTCATAGATTCTCATAATAGTTTTCAAACCAGTAATTTTATGAATGACTGTTAAACAATATCTCCATCAATATTCATATCAATGGGTAACCATATTATCCACAGGATTCACTTTGTTTTTAGTCTTATACATTTATAAAGGTTATAATATTCAAACAGGGTTATCTTTTTCGGGTCATTCTCATATTGTGCGTTCTTTAGCCTTTGGTATTTTAACCAGTATTGTATTTTTCGGTACTGAGTTTTACCTTTCCAAATGGTTTAATTTAAGTCAACTGAAAGGAAAAGTATTTTTCAAGGGGTTGAGTATTTTTTTAGGAGCAAATATGACGTTTTTACTCTTCAACTACTTTTGGAATTGGACAGAATGGTATTGGAGTTCCTACACTTTATTAGTTTGGGAATACTTCTTTGTGGTTACCATTCCGATTGTATTGATAGAGTTATATCATCTAAAAACGGTCAGTATCGAAAATGTAACAATTCAACCTGATTTAAAATTTATAGCCGAAAATGGTAAGCAATTTTTAAGTTTAAAACCTCAGAACTTACTCTACATTCAATCCGCAGGAAACTATGTAGAAATTATGTATCTCTCTAATCAACAAGTTAAAAAGCATCTATTGAGAAGTAGCTTAAAGCAAATTGAACAAACGATGGAAACCTATGATTTCCTAAAACGCTGTCATCGTAGTTATCTCGTCAATACTCAAAAAATTAGTCAAATTAAAAAAACGAATACCGCATTAGAACTAGACTTAGAATATGCTACTGTTCCTGTCTCTAAAAAGTATGAAGAAGTCTTTTCGCTTTAATATTCAATTGTCGAAAGTAGCTACTATTCATCCCAAATAGCCATTATTCATCCCAAAACCTACTTTCACTCTTGATTGACGCTAAATTTCTATCGTTATTCGTATTCATAAAAAATGATAGTTATGCGAATTATTGGGTGTATTATTGGATTCTTATTTTGGTGTCTAGCAGTTAATGGACAGTCAGATTCTATATTGATTCAGCTTAATACTTTAATTGAAAAAGAACATCAAGCTAACCAATTTGATGGAACAATAATAGTCGGAAATGCAGAGGGCATTCTATTTCAAAAAGCAATTGGAACAGCAAATCGGGTGTGGAATATTCCCATGACTTTAGATACTCGGTTTGATATAGCTTCGCTGAATAAATCTTTTATTGCAGCTTTAACGGTCATTGCTGTAAAAGAAGAAAAACTACAATTGGCCGATAAGTTAGTGGACATCCTAAGTGAATTTAAATATAATGGTCAGTTTGATTCAACGATTACCATTCATCAATTATTAACACATACTTCGGGGTTGGCGGACTATGATGGCGTTGATGCTGATTTACGAGCCAATAACTTTTTAAAATTAAAACGGTCTCATTTTTCAAATGCGGAATATGTGGATTTTATCAGTCAAATTCCACCCAAGTATCAACCTAATCAACAGTTCTATTATAGCAACTTTGGATATCACCTTTTATCAATTATTTTAGAACATATTTATCAAAAACCTTTTGAGGATTTACTACAAGAGAAAATCTGTAAACCTTTAGGTTTAACTCAAACCTTTTCCTCTACCGATAATCAAGCAGTTTTTCCAAAAATGGCAGAAGCCTATAATTATAATCAAAAAGATAAGTCCTGGTCTAAAAATGATTTTATTGACTTGACCTTAGGGCGGCGTATTTTTTCCACCACTATCGATTTGTATCGTTGGGCATTAGCAATGAATGATACTACTTTTTTAAGTGATACTTTACTTCAACTCATACAAACAAATTATCTACAAGATATTACAGCTAATATTTCTTACGGCTATGGTTGGGTCGTTTTTGATGGAAAAGGAGAATATCGAATGGGAAATCTCGGTATTGATAAAACTTACATCATTCATGGAGGAAATACAGGTGGCTATCGCTCCATTTTAGTCAATATTAATCACGGAGAATATGTGGTCAGTATTTTATCGAATATTGGACGTCAGACAAATGAAATGGATTTATTGAAAGCCGTTTTGAAAATGATTGATATTTTTTAACACATAGACACATTAGAACATAATAGATTTAAAACTTATAAAATAACTAAAACATGAAAACAGCACAAAACAGTTTATTACTTACACTTTTACTACTCCTACCCTATTGCTTAATCGCTCAGAACATCACAGGTTTATGGGAAATTAAAACAGTAAATGTAGGAAAACGAAATATGACACCTGTTGCTAAATGGACTAAAATCAATACTGATGGTACATTTCAAAGTGGTAATGGATGGTTACAAAATGCCGAAGGTACATGGACATTTGAAGATGCTATCTTTTTGACCAATATACCTTTAGGACTTAAAGATCCTTTTGGTGGATTTAAGGTTTCTTTTATAGATGAATCTATGATTTGGGAACGGATGGAAGAGGGAATGATGGTAAAAGTGACTTTGGTTAAAATCAAAAATTTACCCAAAGCTCCCGCAGATTATCTAGTAGGATTGTGGGATTTAGTCAAAATTGAAAAAGACAAACAGGACTTAACCGACTCTTTAAAAAGAGAACAATACATCTTTATTCGTTGGGATCGATTGTATAACCAAAGAACAATCGAAGGCAAACGAAAAACGGGATATTGGCATATTAATGGTCATCGTCCTGAAATCACTTTTTTACCGCATAGTGAAGGAGAAACGCCTGAAAGCTGGCGAGTCGAAGTTAATGATGAGGTATTAATATTAACAGGAATTTCTGATACGAATAGAGATATTAAAAAACACTATAAACGGCTAAATGAATTTCCAAAATAGTTAATCAATTCAACAATTGTCGAATTTAAAATTCAATTCAGCTAGAAAAATGGTGGATTCGTTTCAAATCTGCCATTTTTCTACCATGAAACAAAACGAACTCAACCAACTCCGATTAGAATTAGCCGTAAAAGCAAAACACGGATTAGATTTTATTATTGCAGCTGCAATTATTTGGGCAGTTATCACTTTTGTATGGACATTACCTTATACGGCTTATGATAGAAGTATTTTGACCTTTATTGTAGGCGGTGTGATGTTACCCTTGGCATTTGGATTATCCAAAGTCTTAAAAACAACTTGGACAGTTCCCGATAATCCCTTACAACCGCTAGGGCTTTGGCTTAATTTCGCTCAACTCTTTTACTTCCCTTTTCTCATTTTTATTTTATCTACGCATCCCGATTACTTTTTAATGACTTATGTCATTATCACAGGTGCACACTTTTTTCCGTATGCTTGGTTTTACCATGAAATAGCTTATGCAATTATGGCAGGAGTCATTTCAGTAGGTGCATTGATTATCGCTATGAATGTTGGTACACAAAGTATGTTTTGGATAGGTTTATTTATGGTGATGAGTTTGATGATTTTAGCCGTTTGGTTGTATTTTTCTTATCAGAAAAAGCTTCTAGCCCCCTAAATCCCCCGAAGGGGGACTTTTACACAAAACTATGCTGCTCTTTAAATGCAGAAGGTGTTTGATGTGCTATTTTTTTGAAATATCGGCTAAAGTAGGCCGGATCTTCAAAACCTAAATCATAAGCAATTTCCTGTGTTTGTTTATCTGTAAAAATCAATAACCGTTTCGCTTCTAACACGATTCGTTCTTGAATAATATGTTGTGGTGTTTTTTGATTGTAAGTAGCAAAAAGATTAGAGAGGGTTTTAGGGGATTTATGCAATAATTCCGCATAATCTTTAACTTTCCGCTTGGTTTTAAAATGTAAATCTACTAAGAAGTTAAACTGACGAATCGTTTCAATTTGAGTATCATTCAATGCTTTTACAATCAATTGCTCTTTCGCCAAACGGGTACAAAGAATGATAAACCGCTTCAATAACATCTGCAACATATCACCTTGAATGTTATCTTGATTTTGAAACTCATCCAATATCACTTCCCACAGTAAATCAAACTTACGGCGATAGGCTTTAGTCAAGGTAACAATCGGTAAATCTTGTGTCCCGTAAAATAGAATTCCATTACAAGAAATTTCTTTATCATGGTCAGATAAACAGTAAAATGCCTTATTGAACAATAAAGCCGTCAAAGGTTGCTCGTTGTCTAAATACGTTACATGATGAAAAGCTGTTACTGTCAAGATTTGATGAGCTTGTAGTTCTACTTCTAAATCATCAATCTTTAACAAAACAGGTGTTTCATTTCGATTCCATAAAATTGTATTGGTACCTTTTTGAATAGAAAATTTCTCCGTCTCTCGCTGCATAAAAGAACTTAATCCAAAAATGGAATCTAATTTTCTATCCTTAAATTCTAATCTCATGATGAATGAAGGTTAAATCTTAATTTTTAATACCATCATAACAACCCTCTTTAATGAATGGTTAAGTAGTATAATTGACATTTAAGTATTCAGACATATTTATTCGACCTATTAATTTTTGAATCAAATAATCCTAATAACTATCTCAATGACTTTACTAATAAAACCCGAACAAAAAGTCATCAATATGGTTAGCTAAACCATGAAATTATCAACAAATCAAACCACTTATCATACCCTTCGCCTAATTCTAGGTGATCAGCTCAACACACAACACAGTTGGTATAAAGAGAAGAAGGATAATGTACTATATGTAATGATGGAAGTACGACAAGAAACCGATTATGTACGCCATCATATCCAAAAAGTAGTAGGGTTCTTTTTAGCGATGCAAGCCTTTGCAACTGATTTACAAAAAGAAGGTCATTCTATTTATTATTTTAATATTGATGATAAAAATAATCAACATAGTATTCCTCAAAACCTGAAACAACTCATTGAACAATATAACATTCAACACTTTGAATATCAGTTACCTGACGAATATCGCTTAGATGAACAATTGAAGTCTTTTTGTGAGGAAATTACTATTTCTAGTAAAGTTTATGATACCGAGCATTTTTTAGCTAAAAGAGATACCGTACACGAATTATTTAAAAATAAGAAAACTTATTTGATGGAGACGTTTTACCGTAAAATGCGTAAAACGTACAATATTTTAATGGAAGAAGATGGTAAAACACCATTGACAGGAAAATGGAATTATGATGCGGCAAACCGTAAAAAACTTCCTAAAAAAACGCCGATACCACCCCCAAAACACTTTTTAAGAGATGTTACGTCATTGGTTCAAACGATTCAAACAGCAGGTATCCAAACTATTGGGCATCCTCAAGTCGAGCGATTTAATTGGGCAATTACAAGAACGGAAGCCTTAGAACTCTTAGAGCATTTTGTAAAAATACGGCTAATCCATTTTGGAACGTATCAAGATGCCATGACAGAGCGGAATTATCTACTCTTTCATTCTAAGCTGTCCTTTGCGATGAATGTCAAATTAATTAGCCCTTTGGAAGTTTGTCAAGCTGTGGTAACCTATTGGAAAAAGCGTCAAGATACCATTGATATTGCTCAAGTTGAAGGATTTATCCGTCAAATAATTGGTTGGCGAGAATATATGCGAGGTATTTATTGGGCAAAAATGCCAGAGTTTGCGACCATGAATTTTTTCAATCATACTGAAAAATTACCCGATTTCTTTTGGACAGGTAAAACGAATATGAAATGCCTAAGCCATTCCATCACACAATCTTTAGATTATGCGTATGCTCATCATATTCAGCGATTGATGGTGACGGGCAGTTTTTCCTTATTACTTGGTGTACATCCTGATGAAGTGGATAATTGGTATTTAGGAATCTACATGGATGCTTTGGAATGGGTAGAAATTACGAATACAAGAGGAATGAGTCAATTCGCTGATGGCGGTATTGTAGGTACAAAACCCTACGTCGGTAGTGCGAATTATATGCACAAAATGAGTGATTACTGTTCCAATTGTATCTATGATCGCAAAAAGAAACATGGCGATAAAGCTTGTCCATTTAATAGTCTATACTGGGATTTTTACCATCGTCATCGCTCTAAGCTTGAACGAAACCCTAGAATTGGCATGATGTATCGAATTTTAGATAAAATGGATAGTGAGACTTTAGCAAAAACACTAGAACAGGCTGCTAACTATAAGGCGAGAGTAGAGGCTTTGTAGAAACACCTTGCTTATTCCAATATTCTAAAATGGCTGCTTGCCCTTGTTTTATAATATTCAATGGTGGATTTTCTAAGCTACATCCTTTGGTGTAGATTCTATATTTTCCTTCTTCAATTGGTGTATTCCAATATATAATACAATTTTTTCTAGCAATAAATTGGCTTAATGGACTCAAATCGGTTACTAAGGTATTTTGGATATTTAGAACGAATAAGGAATAAACATTTTTTAAAGGACTAATATCACTCACTTTTGTATCAGAAACATTTATCAATCTAAGTGGTATTACATCTTTTAGTGGTGTAAGATCTGTTACAGCTGTATTTTGGGCATCTAAAAGGGATACCCGTCTTAATGAACTCAAATCACTTACAAGTGTATTAGTAAAATGAAGGTATCCTACTTCTTTCAAAGCACTTATATCTTTAACATTAGTATCACTAAAATCTAATACGGCAAAAGATAAATTTTGTAAAGGACGAACATTTTCAATTGGGGTATTTGAAATAAATAAAGAATGTAAAATGGATAACTTTGAAAGTGGACTTAAATCTTCAATTAATGTATGACTTAAATTAAGTCGTTTCAGTGTCGGAATATGTTTTAAAACATCAATACGCTTAACTTTTGTATGACTTACATGAATCTCCTTTAAGGTTAAATTTCCTAAAGGACTTAAATCTTCAACATCTGTGTTATCTGCATAAACATATCGTAAATGCGTACTGTGCTTCAATGGTGATAAATCATACAATTTACATTCTCGTAGATTTATAGCCTCTTTTTCTATTAACTTATTTTGCCAAATCTTATCTAGTGTGGCTTCGTCTGCACAATTCTTATAGGTTTGGAAAAAAGACTTTCGATTCATAATGGATTATTTTTTTAATTCAAATTTCTAACAACAACCATAACGCACAACCAAAAGCTATAAACTCAAAAACAATTCTTCCCCAATGCCAATTACCCCATCGTACTAATTCGGATGGTAGTGCTTTATCGGACAAGCTTCTGTCTGCAAAGCTTTTATTTGCCTTCTTAAAATACAGAAAATAAGTTGAAAAAAATAATATCGTTGCTATCCCCATTCCCCATAACATGAATCCTACAATAGATCCATTAATTACACCATAAATGACAGTCAAAAATGGAAGTATCGTTGCCATAATAGTCAATGGTGCAAAAAACTGATAAATCTTTTTGCCATACGTTTGATGTAATTTAAAAAACTCATCAGGTGATAATGCTTTCCAATAGGGTACAAATAATACAGCTTCTGCAATTTGAGCCCCTAAAAATATTCCTAATATGCCACTTGATAGATACACTAAAATGCTAAATATCATGATATTTAAAGTTTATAATTTGAATAAATACCTGACAAAAATGAGGGGATTATTGGTATCGTTCATTTACATATGTAAAGGAATGACTCTGCAACTATTTAATATAATTTAAGTACACGTCATTCCGAATATTCACGACTCTTTTCCATGAAAAGTCATAACTAATGTTCGCAAGATTCCGTGTCAATGCACGGAATGACGGTAAGTTGAGTTAGTGATTAGCTATCCTAAGTATCAGTCATCTTCCTTCGGATTCTACTCAATTGAGTGGGAGAAATACCTAAATAAGACGCAATATAATATTGTGGAATAATGGATTCAAGGGTTGGAAATTGTTGTCTTAAAATCAAATAGCGTTTATCGGCATCCAATAATGCCATTTCAATTTCTTTTTGCTCTTTTTCTAAAAAGTAATGCTCTGCTAACTTTCTACCCAATCGCTCTAATTCATGGTATTTATCATATAACGCTTCAATTTTAGCGTAATCAGCAACTAATAACTCACAATCGGTTAAAGCCTGTTGAGCAATTTGATTGGGCTTTTTGGTGATTAGGGAGGTATAAGCCCCAAGAATAGAAGGTCCTACAAAAAATTGCTTGTTGTACTCTTTCCCCTCTTGATTGGTAAAAAATGCTCGAACAATACCTGTTTGTAAAAATCCAACTTGCCACGCAAATTCACCCTCTTTTACAAAAAACTCCTGTTTCTTGAGCTGTTTAGGCTTAAAGCATTGATACAATTCTTCTAAAGCTTTTCCTCTAACAGGACTAATTTGATTGATGTAGGTTTGGAAGGTTGATTGCATTTGCATTAAAACATTAAACTATTAGTACCAATCTACATTAACTTCATGTAAATCTAAATCTGGATAACCATGTTTTTCTACTAATTCTTTCATAGAAAAAGATTTGTTGTGAGGATTTATAATTAAAGCTATACCTTCTTTTAAATCTTTAACTTTTTCAGAATTTATTGAATCGGTTATTTCATATCTTTTAGTGTAAGCATAATTATTCACTAGTCTATTTCTACCAATCAACCCTTTAGAACCACTTAATTTATCCAACTCAACAAGAAAGTCAAAATGAAATTTAAAGATTTCTTTTATATCTGTAACACTCTTTTCTTCATTAAATCTTTTTAGATTTCGTTCATAAAAACTAGATTCTTCATCTGCTGTATCGTCAATAATTTTTTGGATAAATAAATTATATTCAGAAAGCTGTCTTTGTTCAATAAAATCTCCTTGTATAAATTGAGATAAACTCACCTTTTCATTATTAAAAGCAAGGATTAGAGCTTGAATTTGCTGCAATAGATAAAATCTAGGAGGATTGCTTTTTAATAATGTTAAATCCCATTCGATTCGATTTGGTGTCAAACCTTGAAATTCAATTATTTTATCAATCAAATCAATTGGGTTTAAGAAGATGGAATCTTTCCCTTCAACAGGAGGATACTTTTTTTGAATTAATTCTGTATTGTCGCTTGAGTCCATTTCAATTTCAATTACATTAGGATCTCCATTATTTACTTGACATGCTAAAAATAGTAAAAGACTCAATGGAATAATAATTAGTTTCATGAGAGATAATATTGATTGAACTATACTAAAATCAGTATTCACAAAACTAAAAAAGTTTTAACCATCAACTAAACTTTTTAAATGTGATTTTAGCTTTACTCTTATTTTCAGTATCCAAATATAATTGATCACCTTTTTCTAATACAAATTCGAGTGTCTTTTTTGGCGGTACAGGTGTTTCTTTGACGACTCCACTAGTATCTTTAATTCTTACAGAAAAAGAAGATTTCCCCATATTTTCAACTACAGAAATACTCTTTGTGTCACTATATGGATTAATTGCTCCATCTTGCCCAGGTCCTTTCCCTGTCATTAACATACTTTGCTGCGGACTTAATTCAAAAATATTTTGACTTGTCGAGCAAGCTTGAAATAAAAACGAAAACATTAAAAGTGCTATCAATTTATTCATGGTATCTTATTTAGATGATAAAGTCCTATATGAAATTGATAATCCACTTTATGGTTCAAATGATAACACTTTTTAGGACAAGTGTTAAAAGATTAGTGACATCATTTTGTTAGGGAAATTTTATACTTGGATAGATAGCATTTCTAAAATATTCAGACATTAGATATATTTATTTGTTCGTTACCTAGTGTTCTTGATTAAAATATTGATAAATTATTCAAATAGATCATCAATAGTCAAATTATGGTGAATTAGTCCTAAACTATGTTGATTTTCCATTAAACCAAATGAAGTTAATAAACTGATAAAAATCTGTTTATTGGTCTTTGAATAAGCTTCGAATAAGGTGATTTTTTGCCTCAATTTCTGAGCATATTCTTTAGTAATAATAAAAGGTTTGTTATAAAACTTGATCTCAAATAGATTAATAACATGATCATTTCTATCAATCAATAAATCAATTTGGACGCCAGATAATCCATCCTTACCCTTTCTATAAAAAGAAGATGCTGCTGTATGAATACCAGAAATACCTAATGCTTTTTTAATATTTTTTAAGTGTCCCAAGCAAATATTCTCAAAGGCATATCCACTCCAAGTTTTATACGCTGCTGTTTGACTTAATGTATCCCAAATATCTGTTTCTTGAAAAAGACGACCATCTATAAACTGTAAATAGAACAAAGAATAAGCATCTGTTAAGCGATAGAGTCGCTCTTTTTTCTTTCGACCAAAGCTTGGATATATTGAAATAAACCCTGATTGTTCTAACTCTTCTAAAACACGTTGAATCGTTCCACCATCTGATAATTGAGTTGCCTCTACAATTTTTTTTCTTGTCAGTCCAATTTTCTTTTGATACAAAGCTCGAATTACCACTATATGATTTTCCGCATTGTTAAAAAGGGAGGGATAAAGATTTAAAAATTCATTTCGCAACAGTCCACTTTTAGAAAAACAGATTGAGTTAATATTTTGAGCTGCACTCTTTCCTTGTTGAATTTCTTTTAAATAATGTGGAATACCACCCATTGCCATATAGAGTTGAACAATTTGATAACGATTAAAATAAATTTTTCGACTCTTTAAATATTCTTCAGTCTCTTGTAAGGTAAACGGCTCTAAAAAAATACGACGTGTAATTCGATTGTGTAAACCTCCTGTATGATTCACCACTTTTTGAATCATCCATGATGCTGCTGAACCACATATCACCACTACAATCCTTTGATCCGTTGCCCAATTGTTCCAAAAGAAACTTAATCCCCTCAAAAAGCCAGAACGTTGCGAAGCTAACCAAGGCAACTCATCAAAAAACACAGCAATTTTTTTATCTTGCTTTTTAGACTTTAGAAAAGTAATTAAAAGCTGAAAGGCTTCTAACCAGTTTTTGGGTGTTTTGTAGGGAATAGCTGTTTTTGCATATTCGGTCAATTGATAACTAAAGGTGCTTAACTGTTCAGCTAAAGGTGCATTTTGAGTACCAGAAACCGCAAAGACTATTTCCTTTTTATACGTTTCTTTAATCAAAAAAGTCTTTCCTACTCGTCGTCTTCCAATAACGGCAACCATTTCTGCTTCATCAGAATTTAATGCTTTTTTTAAAACCTCGATTTCTTCTTGACGACCTACTAATTTTTCCATACCATTCATTTTAAATCTCCCTATACTTGGAGAAATGTAGGTCAATTTATATAGATTTCTCCAAATATAAAATATTATACTTGGAGAAATCTTAAAAGTCAACAAAAATTAATATCAAAAAACCTATTAGTATTAGGTGAAACCCAATTGTACAAAGCCAAAACATTCTAAAA
>CAYLSF010000078.1:0-13371 GCA_964385675.1 uncultured Saprospiraceae bacterium | reverse complement strand
AACAACTAAAAAACTTATTACTATCTCCTTGACGCTAATCCGATTGCTATCGGGACTCTTCTTTTCAAGAATATGTATTAATCGATCAAGATACACCGGCTGTAGAGGTCTTATCTAAAACTGCATCGGGCTGGGTTCTTGAAATCTATTTAGGACTTGAAGAAACTGTAAAACTACCTTCCATAGACTGCGAGCTTAAAATGAGTGATATTTATAAAAACATCGAAAACCTAGAAGCCCCCCAAGGTCAAATTGACTTTGAAGTGCCTGATAAATAGACTGTTTTAAAGGTTCTAATTAATTTTCAGTTATTGGTTACTTGGTTGTTGATCAGTCATTTATTAACCAACAACCAAGTAACTAGGCAACTAATCACTGCAAATTAATAATACTCCAATTCAATAATCGTCTGACGAATAACTGTACCACCTCTTTCGCTTTTCATTTCTATCAAGTCTCCAAATTCATTATAAACCCAATGATTCATTAAATCCAATTGAAATTCATCTTTTGTCGTTTTTCGTCGATACACCTCTACTTTGGTCTTTTTACCATTCGTATTAAAGTGATACACGACTTTTTCCTTGTTTTTAAAGGCAATTTCAATGGTCTGTTTGAGTTGACCATTTGAATGATAAGTATTGGTAAAGGTACGCTCATCATAGACAGATAATAAGTGTCTTTGCATGACTTTCCCCTTGTCATTATAAGTAAATCGTTCTAATTGTCTTTCCTTTGGTTTCGCCCCTACTTCTTTTTGTTCAGTCGTTAATTTTGCTATCAATTGCTCGCCTTCATATTTATACTTGTGGAATAAGAATAAGTCTATCGTACCATCGGAATTAAATGCTCTTTCCGCTACTAAATCACCTTTATCATCACGGTCAAAAAAGGTATAACCATACGGTGTTTTTTCGTGTACTTTAAAGTTTTCTTTGTAGTCATAAGTACCGAGTGTAAGCGTCTCTTCCCCTTTTTTTTCAATGGTTTTTATCTGATTACCTTGTTCGTCATATTCAAATAACACTTCTCTACTTATTGCTTCCTTCTTATACTCTACTCGTTTAGTTTCTTTACCCTTCATATCAAAATGGGTAATATTTTGAAGCTGTTTTTCTCCCGAACGAGGATTGACCTTATACTTTTTAGCAGTCTTAATTACCTTGTCCGTAGGCGGTGTGGTTGTATCTTTTGTAGATTGACAAGACAAAAGGAGTACACCACTTATGATTAAAAATTGAATGATGATTTTATGGTTCATATTAGTTGATTTTTGGTTATCGGATGCCTTTAAGGCGTTCGATATTAATAAAAGGTAACTATTGAGCATAGATTTCTCGGCGAAGGGTTGAAACCCTATCGCTTTATATTTTACGTTATTGCGGTCTAAAGCGACAGGGTTTCAACCCTTCGCTATGTAGAAGGTGATAAGTAGTAAACAATTACAATAAATAATACAAAACGCATCTTCAACTATTCCACCAATTCCGCTCGACCATTCGCCCCTCGATACAAGCGATAAGTTTTGGCTTTTTCAGGTTGATTTTTCGGACAAAATTTAACCGTTACCGATGTTCCAATCTCCCCTTTTAGTAGGCGTTCAATACCCGCCTTTCCTGCTGCTTTTGCAGGTTTCCCATCTACTTCCAGAATTTCCATACCTTCATACATTCTTGCTTTTTTGGCTGCCCATCCACGATGTGTTGTCGAAACGGTATATTTTCCGAATCCAGCATCTCGCACCATCAAACCAACACCTACTTTTTCATTTTTAGGATTGACTACAATTTTTTTAGTTAGTTTAAAAGCATCAATTTTTGAACTCGTTACCCCATCTAAATAGGCAATGACTTTTACGCCTTTTTTATAATAATAATGATGCGGATAAGTGTCATTCATTTTGGCAGTCCATCTAGCCGAAGTATTTTTTAATGTAGCAACAGAGGCGTTAAATTGTAAATTTTGTGGTAAACGCCCAGTAAATGAACCGTCTTTATCTTGAAACAAACTCATTTGACTCAAATGACTTTTGGTAAACTCTAGCCGAATACCCGCTTTGGTGTAGCTACAAAATCGACTGGAACAAACGACACTTTTTTCAAATCCATCATTTAACCATTTCTGAATAGCCGGATCATCAATGTGTCTACCCATTAATAAGACCAAATCATTCCCTTCATATTGTCCTGTAAATACAGGCATTTTAGCAGGTTCATATTCTGTCTCTTTTTTAGTGGTTTTCTTATAAGTTGACTTGGGTTTAGTTGAATTAGTTGAATTAGAGGTTTTACCGATATGTTTTGCAGCCTCAGCTGACGTGACGGATTTGCTAGACGTCCGTTTGCCTTTTCGATAATATTCTTGAATGACTTTTTCATCGGAATGATAGACATAGAACGTCCCGTCTTTTTTATCGTTAATATATTTGCCGTGATGTTCCACGCCGTTTGCTGTGGTCAATACTGATTTACCTTCTCGCTTATCTTTCTTCCAATTACCTTTAAACACTGAACCGTTTTTATAGGTCATTATACCTTCTCCTGATAATTTCCCCATATCAAAATTACCTTCATACACATCACCATTGGCATAAGTGACTGTTCCTTTTCCATGTGGCATTCCTAAGTATAAATTCCCCGTATATTTTTTATCGCCCCATTTTGAGTCTTTGATATAGTTGTCTAGTTTTTCTGTTTTGAGGACTTTGTATTCATTTGAAGTCGGATTGAGGTTTACGGTCACTTCCGAACTCGTAGAAACATCGTAATAAACGATTTTAAAAACCTTATTGCGTTTCGTGGTTTTTAGCCAATTCGTGACCATTCTTGAATCCCAATTACTAACGTAAGTGTCATCTATATATAACAATTTATCTCCTTTCCGAATCCCCGCTTTGTAAGCAACACTAGTACTTATAACAGAATAGACAGATAGTATCGTTTCGGTTTTATTGGCTTGTGTTAGGATTCCGAGCGTATATTCTTTAGCCACTTTGGGCTTAGGCGTGGGATTCACGATTGTTGTCTTGGTGCAAGGGTAATCATTCATACTATTCACCAAAGGCACTAAGTTGTTATAATTTTCTCTGGCTTTATTGATGTGTGTAAATCCTTTATCAATTAGTCGTTTAAACTTTTCTCCATCTTTTGTAAAATACTGATCGTCAAATGCCTTATAAGCTGAGACGTAGTTATCGTGCATTGCATTTACCTTCTTTTGCATCCGCTTGATATGATTTGCGGTAGCCGTACAGCCTACTTCATTCGATGCTTTTAGCATATTTTTGAGTCTAGCAGAGGCGGCATTCATGCCTGCCAATTTTGCATCTATCTTGTACTTGATTGGTTTTACGATAGATTGCATACTTCGCAAGGATAGCGTTTTATCTAATTTTTGAACTTTTTTGGCTTGTTCTTGCACGAATCGATCTAGCCTTTCAGGTGTCCCCAACTCAAATGTGAATTGCTTAAACTCGGATTGAATCGTAGGATTCCATTTTTTCTTAGGCGAGGCTTTGATGACTTTTGTACTGATTTTTTTATCATTCTGATAAATGATTTCACTAATACCTCCATCAGCTCGGTTTACCGTCCACGTTCCTTCTTTTTTGTCGTTTTGAAAATAGGCTTTAACCTTTAGAGCATCGGTATTTTCAATATCAAAATATCCGTGTTTCTTATTGTCTTTCCATATTCCCCTTTGCGTTTCGTTTTTGGTGTATTGAATCGCCCGTCCATTCCGTTTTCTATCCTGTATCAGTCCAACATACACTGTACCCGCTTGGAAAAATACCGTTCTATCTGTCTCTACTTGATAGGTTTTAAATTTTGTTAAAACAATATCCTGCACCGAAGTCGCTAGTGCTTTAAAAACATCCTCTTGATTGCCAGCATATTGTCCATTGGTTTTCTGCGTTTTAACAGCAGCTTGATCCAAAAAATGAGGATTAATAGTAGAACTTGATGTTAATTTCAATTGGTTAGTAGAGCGGTCAATTCTATATTTTAAAGACAAAAACTTTCTATCAGCATTGAGTCCTGTAACCGTCCAGTTATCACCGCTTTTTTTAATATTGAAAAAATTAAAAACCTTATCATACGCTAGTATATATTCGCTATTATCTTGCCCCATTGAAGAGACAATGTACTCGCCCCATTTTGTTGTTGTTCCTTTATAACTTTTAGAAGGCTTTGGTTTGTCATTATCGGTAGCAGTTTGATCAGCTAGTGCTAGTATCGCCGTATTTCCCTCTTTTTTATCCATATCAAATTGGACAATACCCGCTCCTTTTGGAATTAAATACGCTCCTACGCCTTCCACTTTTAGGCTTTTACGATACTTCGGGTAATACACCATAAATCCAAAACTCTTAAATTTATCACTATCGACTAAGTCAAAATCGTACATCTTTCCATACTTGATAACTTCTGTTTCTTTGGCAATTATTTTAGAACTGACATTTTCAATCCATAATCCTTCAAACCAACTACTGACGGAAACGGTATTATCTTCAGAAAATACGATTTTGTATTTCTTCTCCTTATCTCGCCCTTTTGTGGGGTTGAATACATAGCCTTCATAAGTGCCTATAAAAATGTCATTGGAAGTCGTTTTTTTATTGGACTGAGTGGTATTATCAGCGATAACAACAGGTTTTGAAGTAAGTCCCGCTTGTATGGTCAGTTTGACTTTTTGGGTTTTATGTAAATGCTTGGTCTCCAAAATAATTCGATAATGCTCATTTTGTTTTTTGTTATAATCATCGCCTTTGTAAAATACATAAACCGTTACCATATCCTTTTTGTGCTGACCGATATAATCTTGAATATACGTAGGTGCATCGTCCCAGCTACTACTTTTCATGATATAATCATCAGGTATTGCTCCCTTGATACGCTCACAGTAGCTTTTTATCAGTACATCAAATCGCTTTTGTTTTTCCTTTATAAAAGCAAAAGCATAAAACTGATTTCGATTATCCTCAAACGGAGTAATGAGTGATTTCAACCCTGTCAATCCCTTCGTAGCGTAATAATTATTGCTGACATACTTTTTCCCCATGATTTGCTCAAAATTGGTATCAGCGTGTTGTAAGATAGTTTTTAGTTCTTCGGGATTTAACTGCGGACTTGATTGAGCCGTAGCATTTTGGTAGGTGATTAGAATTGTACATAATGTGAGCACTTGCAGTAAATTCTTCATAGTAGTATTTTGTTTAGTTTACTGCAAGTTGGGGTTAATCCATTTAAAATTAAATAGTGCATTTGTACTAAAACTGCTTTATTAACCTCCTTATTTAAAAAAAGATAGATACTAACCGATTTTTCATCGCAATCTTGACGGCATCTACTTTACTTTTGACGTGGAGTTTTTTATAAATACTGGTTATTTGATTGCGAACAGTATTGGGACTGACGAATAGTTTTTTTGCAATTTCTTTATGATTTAATCCATCGACTAAGCCTCGTAAAACTTCCTTTTCACGAGCCGTTAATCCATAATCTTGTGCTTCCGATTGAGGAGTTGGGGCAGGTGCAGCCAATAAAAAACGCAAAGCTTTTCGAGCAATAGATGGACTCATCGGCACAGCTTTAAATTCTTTCACTTGTCGAATATAGTTCATAATGGTGCGGACACTCTCATCTTTGAGTAAGTAACCCGATGCCCCTGCTTTTATCGCTTCAAATATTTTATCATCTTCATCGAATACGGTGAGCATTAAAAATTCAATATCAGGATAAAGCGTTTTCGCATTTCGTACGGCTTCTATTCCATTCATTTCGGGCATATCAATATCCATCAGTACAATTTCTGGGCGATTTTCAGCAGATGTTTCTTTGAGTTTTTCTAAAAAAATTAATCCATTCTCCGCTTCAAAAATCAATCGCATATCATCCTCATATCGTATTTCTGAAGTGATATTTTCTCGATTAATTCGTTTATCGTCAACTATAGCGAGTTTTATCATATTTCTTAATTTTAAACCACAAAAGGCACAATACGGTAAAGCCGTAAATTCCAATTTTCAAATTCAAAATCCCAATAATTAAGAGTGGAATTCAAAATGCTTATTTTTTTAAGCCTTTATGAAGTTGTAGTACAAAAGTTATCAAAAGATTTTTTGTGTCTTTTGTGGTTCAAATAACAATCTACTGAACTTGCATTTCCTTTAATTCAATATCTTTAAATTCTCCGTTTGTAATGATGGCTTGTTCTGGATACTCTTCTCCTGTAAAATTCATTGGATTAACTTTTAAATCAACTTTAAATGTACCAGAAATCGTTTTAGTAGCTGCATCATAGCTGGTAACTTCTACGGTAGATGGTACGCCCATATTGGTATATGAACCACCTTTTCCAGTAAGTGAAATCATAGTTTTTACGCCATTATCATTGGTATGATACGTCCCTTCTCCACTAAAATTAAATATTTTGATACCTAACATCGCAAAGCGTCCTTCTGCCATAGTCGTTCCGCCTACGTTGACTATGATTTGTCCACCTGTTTCGATATAGGTTCCTGTTATGCCTTCCGCTGCCCAAGGTTCACCATCTATTTGACAGATCATAGGACTATTTCCTCTTGTCGTGTTTGTTGTATTGGTAGTAGGAGCAGAACCACAGCTCACCATCCATAATGCTATAAAAACTAATAATAGGTTTTTCATTTTCTTAAGAAGTTTGGTAACTATTCAGAACCGAGAGAAGAGAAGCGAGAACAGAGAAAAATCCTATAGAATACCTATTTTAGGCAAAATCATGGTTTGATTTATCTCTGTTCTCTGCTCTCGCTTCTCTATTCTAAACAATTACGAAGTTTGACTAAATAATACATGACTTAATGATGACATTTTGAAAATTGTAACTACTTCTTAAAGATTTTTGATAATTATTAATGCTTTAGTATCTATGTCTTTTCTACCTCAAAGAACGGCTTATTCCAACCTAAATCCAATGGTACAAATGCACTAAATTGTCTGTTGTCTGTTGTCTGTTGTCCGTTGTCCGTTCCGAAATCCGAAATCCGAAATCCGAAATCCGAAATTACTGATATGTTATCTCTATTCGAGTACCTTCGTTTGGATTGGATTCCATCTTTAATTTAGCACCTATTTCTGCTAATCGGCTGCGAATATTACGGAGTCCATAGCTTTCTGCTTTTTCCGTTTCCTCATATCCAATGCCATTATCTTGAATTCTAATAAAAAAGGGTTGTTCAATAGATGTTTTAAAATCAATGGTAATCAAACTCGCTTGACTGTGCTTATTGGCATTATTGATAATTTCTTGTACACATCTATAAATCGCTAAAACTGCTTCATTCGGTATTTCTTGTTCGATATTTAAGTCTTCCGAAATTTGGTTTTCTATTAGACTATATCTTTTAATGTAGGCTTTTAATTTATCCACCAATTCCGTATTCGTAATATTAGGGTTATTGAGTGTCCAAAGGGTTTCACGGAGGTTAAGCATCGCTTGTTGAGCTGCATTTTTGACATTATCCAGTCGCTCTTTTTGAACCTCATCTTTCATCCTGTAGATAATTCCATCGAGTTTAGACACAATAAAACTAACCGTAGAACCCACATTATCATGTAACTCTCTGGCTATACGATTGCGTTCCTTTTCTTTCGTCTCAATAAGGGCAAGTTGTTGCCGAGTTTGATAGCGATTGTACCAAAATAAACCACTTACTAACATCAATAAGAATAAAGTCACACCAATCATCATCATATAAAAAGAGCGTTGTTGTTCATTTTGAAGCTGAAGAGCCGTTGCTTTTAGGTCAGCTTCTTTCTGTTCGGTTTCATAAAGAGTTTTATAATTGGCAATTTGTTCGGCAGATTTCGCATTATAAAGGCTATCTTTTACCCTCATTTGTTGGTTCATTAGTTCCTCTACCTTCTTTGCATCATTGATGTCTATAAAATACTTCCGAATGAGTGACAAGGAAAATAATTGTCCTTCTCTGTTATTGGTCTTTTGATGAATTTGATAGGCTTTTTGAAAATAAGAATATGCCGTTTTTTCATTTTGTTGAAGTCGATAGCAAGCTCCTGTTCTAATGTAAGCAAAGGCAAGCATAGTATTATCATTTGCTTTTTGAGCAAATTGAGTAGCTTTTTTTGCCAATTGTAAGGCTTCCTGAAAATTAGAACGATGTTCCAGTTCAAAAGCAGAAAACATGGAGTAAAAGCGAGAGGCTTCGGATAAAGGGGCATCATTCATCAAGGGTAGCAATTCATTAAAATAATAGGCGGCAGAATCTACATTTTTGAGTTGTAAATAAATACCTGCTAATGAATTTAATCCTTTTCTGATAATAGAATCTAACTGACAGGTTTCAGCTTTTTTAACTGCTAATTTATATTGGGCGGTTGCCTCCTCAAATTCGTTCTTTTGAATTCCGATGTGTATATAATTTCGAGCCACTCGATAATTAGCGATAGCTTCATAAACACAATCCTCTTTTTTTTCTGCTATTTTTAAAGCTTGTAAATTTAATTGTACGGATAAACCATAATCGCCTTCTACAAAAGCTTGTTCTGCTTGATACAAAAGCGTATCAATATTTGACTCGATCTCTGAAAAGCCTAATATTGAATAACATAATAAAAAAAGTGTAGTGGCTAGTCGCTTAATTTTCACATCGAATTAGTTTTGATTATAATTCAATATATGAAAATTTTCGATGGCTCGAAACTATATATTAATGACCTATTCAACTTTATATTTAAGATAGCTTCTACCTTACTATCATTACCTTTAACGTCAAACAAAAGATACCAAAGGAATATCCAACATCGTTTTCAGTCCAGCAGATGCTCGTAACACTTGAGGAATTGCATTGATAATAATCGCACAAGTCGCAATATCGCCATTGACACCACCTTCAATTTTAGATGTAATATTTGGTGTTCCTTTTATGCTGACTTCATCAAAAGATTCTGCTAATCCTACCGCAGCTTGAAAGTTTAGTTCTATTTTTAACGCTCTTCCACAGTAGCCTCTACCAATTTGCTTGACGCCCATAGCATTTCCTTTGGGTATCGTCATTGCATCCGTTTCGATAGTTTCTGTTGCAATAATTGGCGTCAGTATATCTTCTGTTTTATCTAATGTCCAGCCCATACGATGTGCAATCATTTGCATAGATTCGGTTAGACCAACGTGTCGTAAAGTTCCCGTTTTCTTTTTAGCTTCAAATGCTTCTAACGTTAAACCTGCTCCAATTTTACGTTGAAAGGGTAATCGTCTATGTCGAGCGTCTTGAAATCGTTTCACCTCAACAAACTCCACATTTTGAGCAACCGAAGTCAAAAAAGTAGGCAACGCATCCATTAGAAAACCAGGATTTACACCTGTTCCCAATACAGCTACGTTGTTTGCTTTGGCTAAAGCATCTATTTCCTTTGATAAATCAGGGCTAGTATCCCATGGATATGCTAACTCTTCACAAGTTGACACAACAGAGACGCCCAATGGTAAAATCTCTCGAAGTTGTTGTGTAATCCGTACCATATCAGAAACGGTTGATAATACCACAACATCAGGTTGCGTTGCTTGAATTGCTTCTGAAATATTACCTGTAATTACGACATCTAGCCCTTCTATTCCAGAGAGTTGTCCAAAGTTTTGTCCAATTAATGTAGGGTTTTTATCTACTGCCCCTACGGTTTGAAATCCTTTACGTTCAGCAATGTATCGACCTATTTTTTGTCCTAGGGGTCCTAATCCAATTTGAAGAATGTTTATCATTTTGATAGTTTAAAACGGTTTAAAAATGTTACTTGAAGTATCAAAGTATTCCTTTGATTCGTTCACCATAAAATTATGATATAACTGTACTAGTGATATGTGCAGAAATTGCTAAATTGAGTCTATACACTAAATTTTACTCAAAAATATATGTCGTCTTTTTGTCCTTATTGTAGTCGCTTAAAAAAAGCGTTTGAAAATCATAATTACTGTTCTAATGCAGGAGATAATATTCATTCTATCAAAAGCAATACTTTCTATTTGAGTGCTAATCAATTACATTCTGGAGAGCATATTTCTAGATTATCTATTAGAGGCGTTTTAAAGGGGTATCAGTACTATAGGGTTGGACAAAAAGATTGTGTTATCCAAAAAGATAACTATCTAATCACAAATGAAGGACAAAAATGGTATAGCGATATTGTTGATACAGAAGAATCAGTAGAAATTCTTATTGTTGCTTTTCAACACAATTTTTTAAGTCAAGCTATACACAGTTTAACTGCAAGTAGTAAACGATTATTAGATGCTCCATTTTCAGAAAGAAGTAATCCAATTGCTTTTTTAGAAAGTACTTACCCCAACGACCAAGCTATACAGCAAATCTTTTTACAATTAAAAAATGCGATTGCTTCTGAACATCAAGAAGCCTTAATGTATGATACCTTACATTTTGACTTACTTCAACTTATTTTTCAAAAACACCAAGACACACTAAAACAAGCAGAACTTATACCAGCTAAAAATAAAACGATTCAAGAGGAACTATATCGAAGAATTGCCATCGCTAAAGACTATATTGATGCTCATTTAGGGCAAAAGTTAGCATTGACAGAAGTTAGTCGAGTTGCAGCTTTATCGCCCTTTCATTTTTTACGATTATTTAAAGCGATTTATCAGATTACACCTTATCAATATTTGACACAAAAACGTATGAAATACGCTCATTATTTGCTTACTACTTCTTCCAAAACTGTAAAAGAGATTAGTTTAGAGTCGGGTTATGAAAATAATAGTGCATTTAGTCGAACCTTTAAACAAACCTATCAAATCACCCCTTCGGAGTTAAGGAACAACTTGATTTAACTTTTAACTAATCCGACTCCACCCTCGCCACTGCTTAGTCGTTTTATCCAAATAATCCTTCAATGGTAAATGTTCTGTCTTACTCAAAGCTACATCGCTTTCTACAATTCGTTTTGCTATTTCCCGAGCCGTTTTTAGTATTTTTCCATCTTTAGACAAGTCAGCAATACGTAAATTTAGTACGCCACTTTGTTGCGTCCCTGCAATATTTCCTGGTCCTCGTAGTTTGAGATCTGCTTCTGCAATTTCAAAACCGTTATTGGTATTGCACATTGTCTGAATGCGATGCCGACTCTCGGTAGATAGCTTATAACTCGACATCAATATACAATATGCCTCTCCACCACCTCGACCAACTCTGCCTCGCAATTGATGCAATTGAGCTAAACCAAATCGTTCTGTATTTTCAATTACCATCATCGTGGCATTTGGTACATTTACACCCACTTCGATCACCGTTGTAGCGACCATAATTTGGGTTTCATTTTTTGCAAATCGAGCCATTTCAAAGTCTTTATCTTTGGGTTTCATTTTGCCATGCACAATCGAAATCTGATAATCAGGAATTGGAAACTCCCTTGAAATAGACTCATATCCTTCCATCAAGTTATTTAAATCCAATTTTTCAGATTCTTCAATCAATGGATATACGATATAGACCTGTCGCCCTTTTTTAATCTGTTCCCGCATAAATCCAAATACTCGTAAGCGATGCGATTCATTACGATGTACTGTTTTGACAGGCAAACGTCCAGGCGGCATTTCATCTATGACCGACACATCCAAATCGCCATACACCGTCATGGCTAAAGTTCTAGGAATTGGTGTAGCGGTCATCACCAAAATATGCGGTGGATAAGGTTTAGACTTTTTCCATAGTTTGGAGCGTTGCACCACACCAAAGCGGTGTTGCTCATCAATGATGGCTAACCCCAAGTTTTTAAACACCACAGGGTCTTCTATCAGTGCATGTGTTCCGATCAAAATATCAATATTACCCGCAGCTAGTTCTTCCAAAAGAGCTTTTCGTTTTTTCCCTTTTACACTTCCCACCAAGTAACCAATATTAATATCCATGCCCTCCAAATCCTTTTGAATACCAATATAGTGTTGGTGTGCTAGGATTTCGGTAGGAGCCATTAAGCAAGTTTGATAGCCATTATCCAATGCCATGAGCATGGTCATGACCGCTACAATGGTTTTTCCACTTCCTACATCACCTTGTAGCAAGCGATTCATTTGCACGCCTATTCTAAGATCTTGTCGTATTTCTTTAAGGACTCGCTTTTGAGCTCCTGTGAGTTCAAATTTTAATTTGTTATAAAAAAAGTGATTGAATTGCTCGCCAATAGTACCAAAGCTATAACCCTTTAGTGCTGCTTTATTTTGTCCTTTTGTTTGCAAGATTTTGACTTGCATGATAAAGAGTTCTTCAAACTTTAAGCGATTTTGAGCCGCTCGTAATTCTTGCGGATCTTTTGGAAAATGGATTTTTTTTAAGGCTTCTAATCGAGAAGGAAATCGCAATTTTTTAACCACATAATCGGGCAAGTTTTCAGGCACATCCTCTATGGTTAATAGATTGGTTAGAGTTTTCATTAATTTTCTAAACCCTTTACTATCCAACCCTTTGGCTTTTAGCTTCTCTGTACTTGGATAAACTGAATCCATCGCCGCTGCTACGTTGGTATTATTCGGATTCACCAATTCAATTTCAGGATGCGAAATATTGGGCATACTTTTGAAAAAGGTAGGTTTTCCATATACAATGTATTCCGAGCCAACGACTAACGTCTTTTCTATAAAATGAATCCCTTTAAACCATACTAATTCCATCATACCTGAAGGATCTCTAAAATGTCCGACCAATCGCCTTTTTCGCCCTTCTCCTATCACTTCCATTCGCCTCAAAATTCCTCGTAACTGCACAGGGTCGCCTTCTTTCGTTATATCTTTTATTCGATGAAATTTGGTCTTATCCACATACCGATACGGAAAATGCAATAGCAAATCCCCAAAAGAAAATACACCAACTTCCTTTTTGAGCATATCTGCCCGTTTAGGACCTACACCTTTTAAGTATTCAATGCCTATATCTAGTTTGTTCTTTTTTTCTGCCACTTTGTTGGTTACTTAGTTATTGGTTGATTGGTTACTTGATATTAAACTAATCTTCCATCATCAATATATTTACAATTATAACATTTTTTTAGTTATAAATGGTTGAAGCTGGATGTTTGTTTATATTGAACGCTTTTGAGTTTTTTAGTATCTTTGGTTATTGAGTTATTTGTATCATTCATTCAAAATAATTTCTAAAAATGAAGCCAATAGAATTATTGGAAAAGTATTTCAAATATATTCCTTCTAATCTACAAAAAGAAGTTCGAGCTTTTTTGGATGAATTTTATAAAAACAATACAGATTCTAATACCCTTAATTCCTCGCTAATAGAACAACCAGAATACAACTACTTCACCCTAAAAATCCCCAAAACCCTACAAACGCCAATGCTTCAATACATAG
>CAYLSF010000077.1:0-13382 GCA_964385675.1 uncultured Saprospiraceae bacterium | reverse complement strand
ATTTAAGTTTAAATATTAAGTTTTATCCATAAATTTGTGATATGAAGAAAATTATTATTGCAATAGATGGCTACTCTTCTTGTGGTAAAAGTACTCTCGCAAAAGCATTAGCACAGTCTTTAGATTATATACATATCAATACAGGCTCAATGTACAGAGCAACTACACTATACTTTTTACAGCATAATGTAGCATATACTGATTTGAAACAGGTTGAAACTGCTTTAAAAAATGTTAAGATCCATTTCAATAAAGATGAAACTGGAAAAAATATTACGTTTTTGAATGGTATAAATGTGGAAACTGAAATTCGGAAAATGTATGTCTCTAATAAGGTGAGCGAAGTAGCTGCCACTCCTACTGTAAGAAAAGCGATGGTAAAACAACAACAAGCAATGAGTGCTACAAAAGGTGTGGTATTGGAAGGACGTGATATAGGAACGGTTGTATTTCCAAATGCAGAGTTGAAGATTTTTATGACAGCAGATGTAGCGATTCGTGCAAAACGTCGTTATGCAGAAATGCAAGCTAAAGGACAAGATGTGGATTTAGAAACAGTAAAAGCTAACTTAGCACACCGGGATCATTTGGATACTACTCGTAAAACAAGTCCACTTAGACAAGCAGAAGATGCTTTAGTTTTAGATAATTCTAATCTAACACAAGAAGAGCAATTAACTATTGCAATTGATTGGGCAAAAGAGAGAATGAGTTAAAACTTAGTGATTGGTTATTTATTTTAAAAGTGATTGATCTTGATGGTTATCGTAGAGTTACTACTTAATTATTAGTAAGCAAATGATATCACTTATATTGCCAACAATCTACCTCTGCATCCAAAAAGGCTTCTGTATCTATATACTGTTCATATTTGACTTTATTATAAGCTTTATTTGTTTTTGGTAAGGTATTAAGATGATAAAATAAAGCTAATCCTTCTACTCCTTTTTGTTTTTTTGCAATATCTAATACACAATTACAATAGGCTTCTTTATAAATTGGATAATAAGTTCTGTATTGTTGTAGCGCCAATTGTTGATATTTATTCAATTGATTTTCTGTAGGGTTAAAGATTTCAAGTCTATTTGCATTAGGATCAATTGAAGCATAAATTACTTCAAAAGCATCTTCTGCTTGAAGTGGGAATCCATTTTTTAGCATTGGATTTTTGGTTTCATATGCCCCATAATGGTAATAATAATTTTGGACAGAATCTGTGAAGTGATAATAGTATTGATATTTTTGATCCGCCCCTACCATCTTCATAACAGCAATAGTGGTTACACCATGTTCTTCTATTTTTTTACCTTTTAAATAGTCATTCATCGCTCTGCCTCCTATCATAAAAAGGGCAACCACCAATACAATACCTGCGACCGTTAGTATGGAGTATAAAATATTTTTTTGATTGAGTTTCTTTCGGGCTTTATTAAGTGGAGTATTCGTCTTTTTATCAATGATAAATTGATAAGCGAATTTACCATTAATCTTTTTCACCTCAATCTTACATAATTCATCATCTACAAAAAAGGTGTAAATATTAGAATCAAAGACATCTTTATCAGCAAGAATAAACTTTTTATCACAATGAATAGCAAAATGACCTTTTTTTACATCATGCATAACCCCCACAATATTGTGACCGCCTGAAGGATTTACAAATGTCCATTTGAATTTATTCAAAATATGGTTTTTGTGAGTTTATAGACATAATGTTGTATTCCTTTTAAAGTTACATTTTTTTCATTGGAATGATTGAGATTTTAAAAAATTGTATCTTACGACCTTGATTATAAGATATGCTAAAGACATTTTTAACATTTATTTAGCAAAATTCTGAACCCAGCAGAATGGCATATCCCCTACATTACCTACCTCATAACAGGCTACATATTTCCATTCTGGATTTAAAATATTTTTACGATGCCCTCTATTGGGTATTCCAGAGTCCACTAATAAAACCATTACAGATTCTCTTACATTACTTGGACCTCCAACTAAGTTTTCACTACCGTCTTTTAGTTCTGAAGATTGTCTCAAAATTCGAGTCCATGGCATATCACCATTCACACTTTGATGCTCAATTTTGCCTGTTTTATTCAGCTCTCGACCATGTAATTTTGCAGCTTTATAAACAGCTTTATGGGGCGTTAAAGTATTCATTTTGGGCGTCTTTTTGAGTATTTTGATTAGTTCTTTTGCGGTTTTTATTTCATCTTCTATAAATTCTTGTCCACTTATTAAGTCTTTTTTTAGGGCTTCTTGTTCTTTAATATAATTTTCTACATAGGTCACATAACCTTTAGGGTTCGTTCGTACTAAATTCAGTTCATTTATCATCTCAAATTCCCTATTCGTCATAAAATCAATGGAAGTTGTATGGGTTGTGTGTTTCGATTTCGTTGTAGATGTATTAGTTGTTTTTTTAGATGTAGAAGGTGCACAAGACATGATAAAACAAAGGAAACTACACCATAAGAGTATCTTGATTTTCATAGTTTGTTAATTCGTATTTAAGTTAAAGTATTGAAATCAATACGATGGAATAACGATTAAAGGTTCAAGATTACTTAATTTCTAACTTCAACAATTCTAAATATTTAAAACCAAACCATCATAGGCGAGGAATACATTTTTGGGTAGAGTAGGTTCTACTTCGGCATGCGGTTCTAAAGTATGACTCATATGCGTTAAATAAGCTTTTTCAGGTTGGATATATTCAATTACTTCTAATGCTTCTTCAATGGTAAAATGTGATAGATGCTCATTTCTTCTCAATGCATTGAGGGTTAATATTTTTGTACCTTTTACTTTATTAAGCTCTTCTTTGGTTATCGTTTTCGCATCGGTAATATAAGTAAAATCCCCAAACCGAAACCCTAGCACAGGTAACTTATAGTGCATGACTTCTAAAGGAATAATCTTTTGATTGGCTATCGTAAAAGGGGTGTCTTTATCAATATTATGTAATTTGACTCTAGGCACACCAGGGTAAGGATATTCATGAAAGACATAATCAAACCGCTGTTTCAAAATATTGTTCACTCGCTCAACGGCATATACATTCATATCCTTATTCGTCCTAAAATTAATTGGACGCACGTCATCTAAACCTGCTACGTGATCGTTATGCTCATGTGTTATTAATATTGCTTCCAAGTCAATAATGCCTGCCCTTAGCATTTGATACCTAAAGTCAGGTCCTATATCCACCAATATATTTTCACCCTCATCCGTTTCTACCACGATGGATACTCGTAATCGTTTATCTCTAGGATCAGTAGATTGACAAGTAGGGCAAGTACAACCAATAATTGGAATACCTTGTGATGTTCCTGTACCTAAAAAGGTTATTTTCATTTGTGTGGTTTAGATTTTTTTGACAGACAGAAATGCCTATGCTACGGCTACCGTTGTTCTTGGTATTGTGGCAACATTTTGTGATAGAATTGAGCGGATTTTTTACTCATTTGTTCTTCTTTCACTTCAATTTGTCCAAGTATATCAATCAAACAATTTATTTTTGCCTCTGTGTCATAAAACTTATTGATGATAACAACATTTTGATTTTTAACCCAACAATAGCCAGATTGAAAACTACCTTTTTCATATCGAACCGTAAAATCTTGTTCTTGAAAAAGCGTTTCCAATTTTTTTAGTGTATAATTGGTATATTTTAACATACAATTTGATCGTTTTAGTTCTTACAATCGAACATCAAATATCGTTTATAAGTTTGACAATCGACAATCGGCTTTCGAGAAAAAGTTGATTTAAAATCAAACAAAGTTTTTAGTTCCATTATTTCTATAAAACTGCAAACTGATAAAACATCAGAATATGAAACTACATATATTATTACTTTTAGTTACACTGCCTTTTTGGAGTATTGGTCAAGATGATGAATATGAAGATGTGCCACAAGGTACATTTCAAGCGGGTTTAGTTGTTGGAGCGTCTGTTTCTCAAATTGATGGAGATGCACTAGCAGGTTATAATAAATTTGGGTATCAAATCGGAGGACGGGTATCTGTCCGAATTAAGGAACGCTGGGAACCTAGTGTTGAGATTTTATTTACTCAAAAGGGGAGTAGAAGTTCTAACATAGAATCATTGGATTTAGGTGGTTCATTTAATTATAGCATGAATTATGTCGAAATTCCTGTAATGATGAATTATAGAGATGACGGTATTTTATTTAATGCAGGTTTATCGTATGGTCGATTGGTTCAGGTTAATGAAATTACGATTGCAGATGTGAACGATACTGAGTTACTAGAACCCTTATACCGAAAAAATGAACTAGCCCTTGTAGGTGGGTTCGGTTATTTTTTAAATAAAAACTTTGGATTGACTATTCGTTATACACAATCACTATTTAGTATTGCTGATTATGAATTTGGTACACCAATTACAGAACCACAGGTCAATCGTCAATTAATTTTTAGGGGAATTTATTTGTTTTAAACAAAAAAAACTGACTCTAATCACGTTCATTTTTAGGGTTTAAAAATCATATCATATTCAAAATCAAATCGAATGAAATCCTATCAAGCACATTTACAAAGTATTAAATCTTTTGGGGAGACCATTAAACCCAAAAGAAAACCCATTTATAGAGCTTCTGCCATTTTTCCTGTATTCCAAAATATGAAGCTAAATACCCGTATTTTATTTATGGGGTATTGGTTAGTAAAAAGGCAATTTACAGAGATTGGACTACTGATTACGTTACGAGGGCAGTATGGTAGAATTTTATACAGAGATAATTGGCAAATAACTACGCCAGAAGCAAAGGAAATTCATCTAAAAGAGATATTAGAAAAAATTGGTTTTCCAGAAGAAGAATTTTTAGGCTCAATAGAATTAGAAGTTTTTTCTTCTCGTGATTTAGTTTTTCCCTATCCTGCCTTTGTAATTAATTATTTTAATGAATACGGCTCTGGAGTCGTTCATACAACGGGACGAATTTACAATGATTTTGAGGATATGAAAAGTAACGAAAGTATGCTTGTAAAAGAGTGCGGTTTCGATATACTTTCTTCAGAAGAATATGATCCCTTTTTCACTTTTGTTAATGGACATCTTCCCTTAGAGGAAAATATAATTGAGCTAGAAATTATAGATGAGACAGGAAACTGTTTTTTAAAAAAATTAAACCTTGGGAAATTAGAGGCATTGGAAACCGTCTTATTTAAATTTAAAGATCATTTACCTTTAAGTAAAATCTTAAATAACAAAACTGGAACCGTAAAAATCAAACATCAATTAAAAGGATTTTTTCCGCGTTTTATTGCCGGTAATTTTTGTAAACATACAGAAGCAACCTCTATTACACACACCTATTATGATAATGCGAACAATAGCACAAAAGGAGCATATTGGTCAAATGATCATACCGATATTTTGTATGATAGTGCGGTGTATGTTCCTTTATTACTTCATGACGATTGGTACACAACGTTGAAGTTATATCCAATTTATTCACCTTCTAACCATACTATGACGGTTCAGTTTTATGATGAAAATGGTGGATTCAAAGGAGAAGTTAAAAACTTCAAGTCTATTCAATCTGATAAGAGTGAGTATATATCCGTTGATTTTGGTGAGTTAATTGAGTCAAATAAATTGGATAAAAATTCTATAAAAGGTGCTTATTTAGTAAAAAACTGGACAAATAAAGATAAGATACCTACTCGTATTAAATACGGTTTAAATATCGGGAGAAAAGGAAAAATTTATGATATACCCACCAATATTTGTTTTGCTTCGGGGATTTCTAATGTAAAAATTTTACAGAAAAAAGGAACATTTAAATGGTTACCATTGCTCAATGAAGGCGACTCTTTGGCTATTATTGAAAACTCTAGTTATGTTAAAAATTACACGCAAGCAGCAAACTTAGAAGTTCGATTTTACAAAAGGGACAAGGAAGAAGTCATCAGTCGTCAATACAGCATTCCTCCTCATGGACAAATACAACTAACGGTTGATTCGGAATTAGGAGATTTCTTAGAGGGGCATGCAGGTTGGATGACCATCAAGAGCGATAATCCATTCGTAAAAGCATGGTATTTTGAACTAAATGATAGTGGTGTTATTGGAGGTGACCATTCTTTTTAGTTCGCATAATCTGTTGATGATAAGTTGTAAGCGAAGTAAGACATAACCTTACTTCGCTTTGTTTTATGATTTTTCTAATAAAAACCACGTAATATCATCTTGTGGAAAAGTTCGGTCTCTTTTGTAGCAAAAGCCATAATCAACCAGTTTCAAGTCGTCATATTTATCTAACATTTCTCCAGCAAAATCTCTCTTAAATAATCTATCTTTATGTCCTCTATATGGAATAGCAACAGGAGCCGGATTATAATATTCACATATCAAAATGTATTTACTACTGGCTTGATAAAGTTTTTCATAGATGAAAGGCAACATCTTTGGATTAATATGAATTAAAACCCCTTTAATCAAGGACACTTCAAATTGTTGAGTGATGTTATAATCAAAAACAGAACCATGAAATACCCGCTCTTCTCCCAAAAGTTGAGCAAGTGTTTTTGCTGCCATTTCATTTATCTCAATTCCGTATAAATCAATAGCAGGAAACAAAAGCTGGATAGCTTTAAGATTCATTCCTATATTTGCTCCAAACTCTATTAATGATTTTGGCTTTCCTGTTTGGTGAAACGTTTTAGAAAAGAAATTTAGATTGGAGGCAAGATAATCTTGACTTTTATTCCTGTTGATATAGTCATCACCAAAAGAACCTGCCCAAAAGTTCTCTTGTTCTGTTTTAAATGCCATTAGTTATAATTATTTATACAATAAGTTTATAAATTCGTAAGATAAATAAAAACGATAAAAACTACTTGAAAGTAATCAAACTTTCATCAACTAAGCATTTCTAATGAAAATAGGTATTATTACACAAGCACGAATGACGAGTTCTCGTCTGCCTAAAAAGGTATTATTACCTTTAGGAGAACAATCCGTATTATCTCATCATATCAATCGATTACAGAAAAGTGAAGTTCCTGTTTTCATTGCCACCACCACAAATCAAACAGATGACCCGATTGTTGAATTTTGTCAGCAGAATAATGTTCCATTTTATAGAGGTTCAGAAGACCATGTCCTAAGTAGATTTTACTATTGTGCCTTGCAATATGAATTAGATATAATTGTGAGGGTAACTTCTGACTGTCCTTTAATAGACGGTCCTTTAATACGAAAAAGTGTAATAAAATATGTAGAACGAAATAATTTAGACGTATATCTCTCTAACTGTATAGAACGCACTTTTCCTAGAGGATTAGACTTTGAGATTTTTTCTTTTAAATTACTAAAAGAAGCGTATGAAAAAGCAATATTAAAAGTAGATATAGAACACGTAACGCCTTTCATACATCAAAAAAGAGCAAAAAATGTTATCTTTCATCATATTCTAAATCATACGGATAAAAGTAATTATCGAATTACATTGGATACTGAAGATGATTATAAGTTATTACAACTATTGGTAGAAAAGCATAATGCTCACTTAATGAATAGTCAGGAACTAATTAATTGTTTAGATAAAAATCAAGATTTAAATAACATTAATAAACACATTGAACAAAAGAAATTAGGTGAATAAGTGTTGGTGTAACTTAGTTCATAAACCATTAGGAAAATCAATTATTATAGTTAATCCAGTCATACTGTATCTTGAACCTAAAGATTCATAATGAATATAAAATCTTTAAAATATGAAATATTACTTAACCGTCAATTTTTGCCTCTTTCTCACATATTCCCTTTTTGCTCAAATTCCAATTGGACAAGTAAAATCTCATTTGAAAATTAGTGCGACTTCTAGCTCTTTCTCTGGAACATTAGATAGCTATGATCAGTTTGGAATTAATGTAACAGGTCTAGGAGATTTAGATGGTGATGGTTTTGAGGATATAGCCGTAACAGCTAATAGTGACGATGATGGAGGTTTAAATAAGGGGGCTGTTTGGGTTTTATTTTTACATAAAGGAGTCGATGTTAAATCATATCAAAAAATCAGTATTGGAAATGGAAATTTCACGGGAAATCTAGATGAACGATTTGGTTCTAGTATTGATAATATTGGAGATTTGGATGGCGATGGAGTAACTGATTTAATTGTAGGGGAAACTCGATGTAATGATGGAGGATTGAGAAACGGAGCCGTTTGGATTTTATTTTTAAATACAGATGGGACAGTTAAAACTCACCAAAAAATAAGTGAGTGGCATGGAAATTTTACAGGGAATCTCTGGACAAGTGGACAATTTGGAGCAAATGTAGCAGGAATAGGAGATTTAGATAATGATGGTGTATTGGATGTAGCTGTTGCTTCTACATTTGATGGCGATGGAGGACAAGAAACAGGTTCTGTTTGGATCTTATTTTTAAATACGGATGGGACAGTAAAGAGTCACCAGAAAATTAGCGCTAGTCAAGGAAATTTTACAGGAACGTTAGAGGCTTTTGATAGGTTTGGAACATCAATTTGCTCCGCAGGTGATTTTGATAAAGATGGTATCAATGATTTATTGATTACAGCAAGAGGCGATGATGATGGCGTTACAGACGCTGGGGCAGTTTGGTTGACCTATCTAAATGCGGATGGTACGGTAAAAGCATGGGATAAGATAAGTGCAACACAAGGAAATTTTACAGGTTTACTTTCTCCTGTAGATCATTTTGGGATTTCGATTGATACTATTGGGGATTTAGATGGTAATCAAGTCGTTGATTTTGCTGTTGGAGCATATTTTGATGATGATGGAGGAACAGATGCTGGAGCGGTTTGGATTTTATTTATGGAAAATGATGGAACGATTAAATCTTTTCAAAAGATAAGTAATACGCAAGGCAATTTTTCTGGTCAACTACAATCGGGCGATGCTTTTGGAGGTTGGGGAGTCTCGGTAATAGGTGACTTTAATGATGACGGTTTTAATGATATAGTTGTTGGTAGTTATGGCGTAGATGATGGAGGTACTAATACAGGAGCAGCTTGGATACTAAATTTACAAGGTCAGTTTCCAGTATCTGCATCACCAAATTTAAAAAAAATAGATATACATATTTATCCTAACCCTAATAGAGGACAATTTACCATTGCTAATATCCCTTCTGAAAAAGCTATGGTAAAAGTTTGGACATTGGATGGAAAATTAGTTCATAATTTAGAAATTCAAACCTATCAAACAGAAGTTGAATTTTTTGTAGAACATGCAGGGGGTTATTTGGTAGAAGTTATAGTTAATGAGCAACGATTTGTAAAAAAAGTTATAGTTCAGAAATAATTACAAGTCAGTACACCTGTCTTTACTTTATCTTTTCTTTTGAATTTCAACAGGTCATTTCGATTTGAACTGTTACCTACTTTTAAGAATATTAGGTAATCTAATTAAGGAGTAGCTTAAATTATTCTATTCATTAGTAAACAGGTTTGGTTAATTTTCAAATACGCCTTAAGAATAACTCACATAAATAATTGACTAACAATTAATCACTACACATTAAGTTAGATTATTTAAGTAGCATTCCTTAACTTTGAAAGCAACAAAACAGGATAAAACGATGCGTCAAAAATTAAAAACGTTAGTAGTCGGTTGTGGTAATATGGGAACTTCTCATGCAAAGGCTTACCATCAGATGGAGGACTTTGAAATCGTAGGTTTAGTAAGTAGAAGTCCAGAGAGTCGAAATACACTTTCTAAATTATTGGGTGGTTATCCTACCTACGCTTCCTATGAAGAAGCACTGAAAATTACTCAACCCGATGTTGTTTCTATCAATACTTACCCTGAAACGCATGCGACTTATGCTCAAATGGCATTGGACGCTAATGCTCACGTTTTTGTAGAAAAACCCCTTGCTAATACCGTAGAAGAAGCTCAGCATCTAGTAGATTTAGCTAAAAAGACCAATCGAAAAGTAGTTATTGGTTATATATTGAGGGTACATCCTGCTTGGGAAAAATTCATTGAATTGGCTCAAACACTTGGAAAGCCATTGGTAATGCGAATGAATTTAAATCAACAGAGTAGTGGAGAGACTTGGAAAACACACCAACAACTAATGCAGACAATGTCTCCTATTGTGGATTGTGGCGTACATTATGTAGATGTGATGTGTTTAATGACTAAAGCGAATCCAGTTCGAGTGAGTGCCATAGGAGCAAGATTGAGCGATGAAATTGCTTCAGATATGTATAATTATGGTCAGCTTCAAGTGACTTTTGACGATGGTTCGGTGGGATGGTATGAAGCAGGTTGGGGGCCAATGATGAGTGAGACGGCATTTTTTGTAAAGGATGTAATTGGTCCAAAAGGATGCGTCAGTATCGTTGATGAAAGTGGAGAAGAATTAAATGCTAACTCCGATGATGTAGATGGACATTCCAAAACAGGTGGTTTAAAACTACATTTTGCAGATAGAACCCCCGATGGAAAATTTGCAAAAAAAGACGAATGGATTAGTACAGAAGACGAACCCGATCACGATGGATTGTGTGCTTTAGAGCAACAATACTTACTTAGAGCAATTCAAAATGATTTAGATTTAACGCAACACCACCAAGATGCTGTAAATAGTCTTAGAATTGTATTAGCTGCTGATAAAGCTTTTAAAACGGGGCAAACTGTAGAGCTTTAAAAGCTTTGAGCTAAATTATTAAATATGAAAATCTTTAAAAAAATAGTCCTATGGCTGCTAGGTCTTATAGGGCTATGTATAATTAGTGCTGTTATATTGGCCTTATTTTTTGAGCGTCAGATAGGAGAGGCTTTTGTAGTAGAGATTAATAAATCACTTAAAAAAGAGATGGAAGTGGAAACGGTAAATCTTTCCCTCCTTAGAAACTTTCCTAGTGCGTCTATCACTTTGGATAAAATCAAAATTCCAGATACTAGAGAAAATACCTTACTTGAGGCAGAACACCTATCCTTAACTTTTGATGTGCTAAGTATTTTCAATAACCGATTTGATGTAAAATCAATCCTAATTAATGATGGAACCCTCAATGTTTTTACCGATAAATTAGGAAATGGAAATTATGATATTTTAAAAACGACTACGGCAACTACCTCAAAATCTGTTCCCACTGAAAGCGAAGGAACGATTGATTTTGGCATAGAAACGACACATTTTGCTAATGTCAACCTTATCATAGAGGATCAGCGATACGAAGAGTCTGTTAATATTCAACTCGAAACCCTCACTTTTACAGGGGATATAACAGAAGAACAATTAAAAATTAATAGTTATGCGGAAGTTTTTGTTGAATTTATTGACATAAAGGGAGAGCGTTTTTTACCGCAAAAGCATCTTTCGTATGAAGCTAATATTGAAGGAGATTTAGAAGAGTATATTTTTAATTTCAATCAATCTAGAATTTATGTAGAAGATAATGCCCTTATCATTGATGGTTCAATGAAGAGTAGTAAGCGTTATTCTGATTTTGATATGGTGATTTCGAGTGAAGAGTGTAGTTTGAGTTCTGTATTAAGTTTAATTCCCGAAAGTTACTTGGGGTATTTTAAAGATTTTAATAGTAAAGGAAACTTCTTTGTAAAATCCACGATTGATGGACGATTAAGTAATATTAGAAACCCGAAGATTAACTTTGAATTTGGATTAAAAAACGGTCGAGTCAATTCCCCTAAGTTACAAACGGATTTGGATGATGTATCCTTCACGGTTAACTACAATAACAAAGAAGCAAGTAAGAGCGGCAGAGGGTTTGTAGAGGTTATTGACTTTACAGGTAAACTGAATAGAGAACCAATTAATGGGAGTTTTTTCTTAGAGAATTTTAATGATCCCTCTATTGATTTTCGATTTGATGGTACGCTAGCTTTAGAAGAAGCATTTGGATTATTAGATAACGAAATGGTGAAAGATGGGAGTGGTAAAGTAGCGGTAAAAGCACTTCATGTAGAAGGGAAGTACAATGATATGATTAGCTTAGAGCGAATCACAAACGTGGCTGCAAAAGGAGCTATTGTTTTTGAAGATGCTTCTTTAGCTGTAAAAGATGAAACCTTACGCATTCCACAGGGAGAATTATCAATGGTAGATAATGATATAGAGGCGAAAAATTTTATCCTAAAAGATAGTTATAGTGATTTTGAATTGAATGGTAAAATTAGAAACCTGATACCTGTCCTATTAGCGGACTCTATGAATACGCAGCAAGCAGAACTTTTATTTGATGCTACCCTAAATTCCAATAATTTAGATATTGATAAATTAATGGATTTAGTAACTTTTGATGAGCAAACCGTAGCACCTGAGGATTTGGATTCTTTGAAAATGGATGAAACTATCCGTCTGGAACGATATACTAAGCTACTCAAGGGGAAGTTTAAGGCGAACTTTAAAGCACTAAAATGGGAAAAAATTGAAGCGAAAAATATTAAAGGAGAATTGGCTTTTAATAATAATGAATTGATTGTAAGAGATGCAGAAATGGAGACGATGGATGGAAAAATCAAAATGACAAGTAATGTATTTTTTCAAGAAAAACCTTACATGAAAGCCTACTTTGAATCCTTTAATTTAAATGGATATAAGCTATTCTATCAAATGGATAATTTTGGGCAAGAAATTTTAGTGGCTGATAATCTAAAAGGGAAGCTAAGTACCAAAGTTATGGTAGATGTGTATTGGGATGAAAAAGGAGCATTTTTATATGATAAATTATATGCACTCGCAGATGTAACGATTAAACAAGGCGAACTGATTGATTTTGAGATGATGGAAAACTTCTCTGCTTTTTTGAAAATGGATGATTTAAAACACATTAAGTTTACCAATACTCGAAATCAATTGGAAATCAAGAATAGTACCTTGGTTATTCCCGCTATGTTTATACAAAATAATGCAATGAACCTAACGCTTGCTGGTCATCATACATTTGATCATAAGATAGATTATAAGATTAAAGTCAATGCACTACAAGCCATGTTTAGTAAGTTTCGGAAAAAAAATCCAGATAAAAAGCCGAGAAAAGCAAAGCGGAAAGGCTGGTTTAATACGTATGTCAATGTATTTGGAACCGTAGATGATTTTGATTTTAAAATCAGTAAGAAGTTAGTTAAAAAAGCATTAGAAGAAGATCTGAATCGAGAATTTGAAGATATTCAAAATAATATTAAAACCAGATTTGAAGAAGATCCAATCAAAGAACCCGAAGAATGGGATGATGAGGTAGAATAGTGGTTAGTGATATTAAAAACTTCTTCTTGTGATAAAAGGTATATATAATGGAGTGCATAAAATTAAACTACTAATTTCCAAAAGTCAAAAGTCAAAAGTCGATTCTAAACTAGTATTTAAATACTAAAGTGTAATTA
>CAYLSF010000076.1:0-13406 GCA_964385675.1 uncultured Saprospiraceae bacterium | reverse complement strand
GTGTAATATAAACAGGTCTTAGATCATAAAAGTTGTGTTAAATATTTACATTAACATCAAAAAAATAGCTTATTCCTAATAATTTACGACAAATAAGGCACAAAAAAAGCATAGCGAAATCTCGCTATGCTTTAAACAGTCAACTTAAAAATTTAAAATCCCAGCCAAATATTATTTTAATCTAATCTTTTCGATTTTTAGTTTTTGCTATTGAACAAGCCTTTGAAACGCTCAACCCCACCTTCTACTTGTTCTTTTGCTGATTCTAATGTATTGAATACTAAATCAATATTCTTTTCAGACATTTGAAGTCCTACATTTACAGCTTTAGTTGCTACACCTGTCCATTTTTCACCACCTTTCAAGATTGCATCTAGTGTTGCATCTGCATTTTCTACTGCAAAATCATTAAATTTGATTGCTCCTTCTCTAGCTTTTTCCAATTCTACATTCGCATCAAAGTTTTCAATACGCTCTTTAACTTCGTTTGGAATATTTTCGATATTCGCTCTAACCTTTGCAAACTCTTCTTTTACTTCATTGGGAAATTGCTCAACATTAGCTCTAACTTTTGCTACTTCCTCTTTTACCTCATTTGGGAAGTTTTTCACATTCTCTCTTACTTTCTCTACTTCCTCTTGAAAATTGAAGCTCTCAATACGCTCTCTTACATTCTTAACCTCTGTTTCTAAACGCTCTTGAAATTTTTGAAATTGATTTGCCATGATAATATTTATTTTAAAAGTTCTTTAATTCAATTTTGATATTACAAAGATAAACTGGGCGAGTTACAACTGAGTTACAACAAAGTTGCACTCGCCTTCAACTCATTATTTTGCCTCTTTAGCGGCTTCAATCCAAGCAGTCGGGTCAATATTTTTATATCTTGAACCTGCTTCTGCCAATGTTGCTTTTAATGCTTCAACATCTGCATTAGCTAAGTCCGCTGTATTATTGATTCCAGCCTTGTTAAGGATTTCAGCAGTTTTCGCACCTATACCTTTAATAGATACTAACTTACCACCGGTTACTTTCTTCACTGTTTCTTGGACATTTTCGATTGCTTCTCCTGTTTTATTTGCTGATTTATCTAGGATGTTTTCGCCGATTACAATCATATTATCTACCATTTCAGTAGCTGTATCTTTAGCTTCTGTTACGATTTCAGTAGTATCTTCTGCCACCTCTGCAATTACCTCTTTAGCTGTTGTCAAAGCCTCTTTTGTTTCCTCCATTACAGTTTCTGTAACTTCCTCTACCGCCTCTTTAGCTTCTTCTACTAAATCACTTACTGCCTCTGTTGCTGGTCTTGTTAAGTCTTGAGCACGAGATTTTCCTAATTTATATTGCTCTTTTGCACCTTTACTAATTAAAGATAAAACCTCACCTTGCTTCTCTAGTAAGTCAAAACCACCATTGATAGCTTTTTCTACAATCTTCTGCCACTTTTCACTCATTGAAAGTGCATCTTTCACTACAATGTTAGACACTTCAAAAGCACCTTTATTGATTTTTAATGCTACCTCTCTTACTTTATTGATACCTTTTACTTTGTTATCTGTTTTAGTTGCCATCTTTAATAGTCAATTTTAAGTTTAAAATTTTGAAAGTGATGTTTAATATTTTCCCTTTCTTTTTAATGACAACACAAAGGTAAGATCAGGTAGTTACAGATGAGTTACAGTTTAGTTTCATGAAAAAAGTCTTTACCGTAATAATTGCCCAACTCAATCACAATAAACTGTTATTCAACCACATAGAACAGAAAAAGGTTTTTGAAAATATTTTCAAAAACCTTTTTCTGTTATTTTAATAATAACGCTTCTTTATCCATATTACTCTAAATCAACCCCCTAGACTTCAATTCCAAGTATTTATTAATCGTATTCACCGATAAATTATCTGGAGAAGTCAGAATTGCTTGAATACCATATTGTCTTAATTTCTGTACAATTTGCTGTTTCTCCGCTACGAATTTATGAGCAATAGTCTGATTATAAATACCTCGAAGGTCTTTAGCATCTTGTTTAGCATATTCGATGATTTCGGTATTTTCAAAAAAGATAACCACCAATAAATGCAATATATTAATCTTTCTTAATAGTGGTAAGACTCGTTCTAAGGCAGAAAGGCTTTCAAAATTGGTGTATAAAAATAAAAGGCTTCGTCCTTTTACGATACGACGAGCAGAACGAAATAGCAATTCATAATTCGCTTCATTTGTCCGTTCTTTCTCTCTATAAAGTGCATTTAAAATTCGTTGTAACTGATTTGCACTTCTATCTGCTCTAACAACTGTCCCTATTTTATCTGAAAAAGAAATTAAACCCGCTCTATCATGTTTTTGTAATGCTACATTCGCAATTACCAAACTCGTATTAATCGCATAATCTACCAAACTCATACCATTGAATGGCATTTTCATGGTTCGGCTTTTATCAATAATTGAATACACTTGTTGTGCCCGTTCATCTTCATATTGATTCACCATCAATTCCCCTCTTCTACTCGTTGCTTTCCAATTGATACTTCTATAATCATCCCCTCTTACATAGTTTTTAATTTGTTCAAACTCATAACTATGCCCTAATCGCCTCAATTTTTTAATACCTTGAAAATGTGCGGTCTTACTAAATGCTAATAACGTAAATCGCTTCATTTGTATCACGGAAGGATACACAGGAATAGACATCGGTACTTCATTCCGAATCCGACGCTCCATCAATCCAAAGAAAGATGTTAAAAAGATATTTAAGGCTCCAAATTGATATTCTCCTCGTTCCTTTGGCGTCAATTCGTATGTAAATTCTTTTTCTTCGTATGGCGTAAGTTGAGTTTGAAATCCAAAATCTCTTTTTTGAAATTGCACAGGCAGTTCATCTACTACTGTAGCATTTAAGGTTACACCATAATCATTGTACAAGACCAATTTAACCGTATTCGGATCACCTAATGAAAAAATCTTAGGCAACTTACGTTCTCCTTCAATTTTAGCCTGTGGATGAAAAATCATCAACATATCCACCACCACCAAACCCGCTGCTACCACACACAAGGCTTTGCCAATCGGAAATAAAAAAGGCAGAATAAAACTAGCGGCAAATACCGCTACGATTATTCCTAGCATGTAGAAAAACCGATTGGTTAAATATAGATTTTTAATTAAGTTCATTATTTCATGGTTTCATTGCCCCACTGTTTCATGGCTTCATTGTATGAAATCAGATAGCTTCAATACTTTAATTTATCATTTGTATATTGAATCAATTGATTAATCGCTTTTGGCAATTTTAATAACTCATTTTGAATGTATTTACTTTCCTCATCTGTCAGTAACTCTCTTATTATAGCTTTCCTTGTCCTCCCGATAGCTATCGGGATTCACTTTCTCCATAGAACCAAAGCTATATCTATAAAATTTGATTTTATCTTTCTTATGATACCTACCAAACCCCTCAGAAATATTAGCTGAAATAGAGTCGGTTGCATTTACAAATTGTTTCCCAATAGTCCATTTATTAAATTCATCCCATTTCACCACAATTTTCCAAATGTAATTACTCAACTTAAAAGAAATTACATAAGCATCTATTTTGTCTAAAGTTAAGTATGTCTTTTCCATTTAACTATTTTTGGAGTTTTTCGTTACACCTACCATGAAACCATGAAACCATGAAACCATGAAACCATGAAACCATGAAACCATGAAACCATACCTCCTACCTCGGCACATCAATCTTTTTAATAATCGCCTCAATCACATCTTCGGTGTAAACACCTTCCATTTCACGCTCTGGTGTCAATATAATTCTATGATTCAATACAGGATAAGCAACGGTTTGCACATCATCCGGTGTTACAAAATCTCGTCCATTCATAGCAGCCACCGTTTTAGCTGTTTTCATCATGGCTAAAGATGCACGAGGGGATGCCCCTAAGAATAAATCACCATTGCTACGGGTATTGTGAACGATAGAAGCAATGTAATGTATTAATTCATCCTTGATAAATACACGCTCTATAATAGATTGACATTCTTTAATTTGTGCTGCACTAAACACAGGTTGCACCTCCCCTACCACTTTCTTTTTAAAATCCTCTTTGAAGCGAAGCAAAATGGCTTTTTCTTCTTCTAAAGATGGATAATCTAAATGAATTTTAAAGATAAAACGATCTAATTGTGCCTCAGGTAATTTATAGGTTCCTTCTTGTTCAATTGGATTCTGGGTAGCAATTACAAAAAAAGGAAAGTCCATTTTGTATGTCGTACCATCTACAGAAACTTGAGCTTCTTCCATGACCTCAAACAACGCTGCTTGTGTTTTGGCAGGTGCACGGTTAATTTCATCAATCAATACAACATTTGAGAAAACAGGGCCTTTATTAAAAGTAAACTCAGAGGATTTCATATTGAAGACCGTCGTACCAATTACATCAGATGGCATCATATCTGGCGTAAACTGAATTCTGGTAAAGTCCACCGAAAGCGTTTTTGCCATCAGTTTTGCCATCAAGGTTTTAGCAATCCCTGGTACACCTTCCATTAGGACATGACCTCCTGATAAAAGTCCTGTCAATAATAAATCAATGGTGTTATCTTGACCAATAACAACTTTTTGAATCTCTCGTTTCATGTTGTCCACAGCATCACTGATTTTATATAAATCTAGTGAGGAGGACGAAAAATTTTCTTCCATTTATAAGTGTGATGAATTTTGAATGTATGCTTATTCAAAATTATTTTAAGTATAATTGAGTTTTGTTGCCAAATTATTGAACTGATAACGGATAACTGACAACCGATTCTATTTGCAATTTTTATAAAAGTAATCTATGGATTGATGGAAAAAGACCAATTGATCTTCTGATGCTCCTTTTTCCTTTATCTGATTATACCGCTTAAAAATACCGTTCACTCGCACTTCGTCTATTTCAGATATTTTGGATAGTTTCTTAATAAATTCCTCATCTATCACATTGGTAGAAATATGGTATCTATCTCGAATAAAACCTAAAAACAACTTCATCTTCTGCAAAGACAACTTGGTGTGGTTGTTCTGCTGAAAATATAAGCTACCAATAGTTTCAATAAACTCTAATGAAGTATTGGAATTAGGATCTTTAATTGGAATAATACTTTGACGACGTTTTGCTCTAAACACCAAAAATAGTCCCCCCATCAAGAGCAAAACATACCAAGCCCATTTTAAGCTCGGTTGAGATAAGATATACTGTAATGGCGTTTTATTAGATAAAGCCCTTGGATCTCTCCAACTGCTTCTATCATTATCATCAAATACTCCTACATGACTGTAAGCATCCCAATAAACATCTCCTTTGGGTAGATGAGAAAATACGGTTTTAGTATAATCAAAACCTTCATCGGTGATTTGATGATAATTCGTAAAAGCAATCGGCGTTGTATGAATATAGAAATTTCCTTTCCCGTACTCTACTCGCATGAAATTAATATATTCTTCATTGATTTTACCGATGCTCGTTATTTCAGGGCGATTCTGACAAAAGTATCTAGCTGGTATAAATCGCCAACTATAAGACCGAACTTTCCGACCATATTTATAATGAAATTCAAATGGTGTTTCTTTTTTCAAGGTCGGATGATCGTGATTAATTCGGCCGATGGTATCATACAGTGTTCGATAGCCTTGCCAATATTGATAATTACATTCATCTTCATATAAATAGTAATCCATCAAATCTTCTGGAACTCGATGGCTAGAAATAAAGACATTATTTCCATTCTGAACAAATTTTACCAATTGCTCAATATCCATTGAATCTAAATGATACCCTTGTCCAATAAAAACATAATTGGAAGGTGTGCTTGGATCTTCTGGTAATTCCTTGGCGATGTGCTTTTCAATCGTAGTAAACTTATAATCTCCTGTATTATTCTCTAAGACCGCTTTTACTACTTTTGTTCCATACGGTTCATCACTATCTACTTTATATGATTCATACCAATTATGTTTAAGATCATCCTCTTGCATAAAGTAGAACGCAACAGCAGATAAGACTGCAATTGAAATCACCACTATGTTAATCAGTCGATTGTTTTTTTGATTCATCTATTACTTAGGCGTTGGTATTTTTTCAATAGTTTGAATTAAGCTATCAAATTTTGGTTTCGATTGTGTGTAATCTCCTTCTTGCACTTCTCCTTCTCCAAACCATGCTCTTTCAAAGAAGCGAGTTAAATCCCTAAATGGTCTATATTCCTCATGATCTCGCATTTCTTTGAGGTATTCTCCATTTGTCTTGTCTTTTTTCCACTCAATCAATTTCTTAAGAGACAACTCTTTAATGACCATCAAGTAACATATCCGAATGGCTTGTTTATAATTATTAGAAGACAAGGCTTCTCTCAACATCTTTTCTAATTCTGTTTCTTGAATATTTTGAATAACTTCTGTTACGCCTACAGTTTGTGCTCGTACTTTTGGATTTTTAAGCATCACAGAAGAACGTAATATTCGATAAAGAATAAACGCCAAAATACCAATAGCTAAGATAAAGAAAAAGGTTCGTAGCACTTCGGCTGCTTCCTTTGATAATATTTCTCCATTAAAGTCGGGTAAATCTGCATTATTGGTTTCTTTCTCTTTTTTAGGCTTTTTAGGGTCTTCTGAATAATCTAAATCTTGCGTTGCTTTTTTCCAATCTGATTTATCAAAATCTGCACTAGCTAAATCATCAGAAAAGTAAGAACGATCATATTTGTAGGTTTCATCCGTTACTTTATCATTGACTTCCTCATTTGGATAATAGTCAACAGGCTCATAATCCTCTACTTCATAGACTTCTTGCTCATCATATTCATACTCTTCTACGGGTTCTTGTATCTCTTCGTATTCATATTCTTGCTGGGCTTCTTCTTGAGCGAATAGAAAACCACACGGCAATAACATCCAACAAAATAGTATATATTTAAAAAGACGATTCATGGTTAAGTTTCTAATATTGACATTCGATTTTTGATGTTTGACAATCGAATATTAATTTTTAAATTCTTTAAAACTGTCCTCTTAATGAGTTATAAGTTTAGATACTTAAAAGCCAACAAAATGCAAGTTTGAAAAGTTCGTCTGCTAACATTTTGATAGGACAACCAAGATAAATGATTAAATGATTAAATACAATTTTTTTTAGACTAATGTGGTTAGGGATTCGTAATCAGTGACTAGAGATTAGTTTATTTTTAGTTTTAATTGGCATAATATTTTGGGATTAAATTTGAATGCAAATCAAGATAAATGGCTGTTTCAATAAGCAATTGAAACAGCCATTTCTTTTATAAAAATCTTAAAGAGGATAAAACCAATTCTAATCGTTGTAAATATTTACGTTTGGATTTGCTGGGAGCATAGACAAAACCATCTACGAAAACAACCTTTTGTTGAGCTTCATTATAAACCAAATAACTTGCAAAAGGACCTCCCATGAAGTCATTTTTCATTCTCCAAATTCCTTTGGCTTCTATCGCATAGTTATTATTTAAGGCGATTTCATCCATGAAAATACCGATACTCTTTGTATCTGTTTCCATGAAGGAACCAGGTGTAGGTGAAGAAATATAAAGTTTACCCATGTCATCTCGTTGTGCAATTAAATTTTCTTTGGTAACGGGCATTTCTTTAGAATAATCCGCTACTCTTACCAAAATAGAACTCATCACATCTCTAGAGTCTTTTTTAAACCAAAAGTCATTGCCACTTTGGTGAGATAATCTAAAATCACCGGGAATTTTTAGTCCAATGCCTAAGTCTCGTAATTTCTCTATCCCTTCCTGATTTGTTCCCATAGAATAAACGGTGTTGGATACCATTTTTAAGTCCTCTTCTGTAAATCCCTTAATAATCTGAGGATAACGACTTAATATCGTTTTGATTAAATTTTCTCGACCGTCCGCAAAGACATATTGTATCATTTGTCCTTCTGCCCATTTGTCTTGCTCTGAGGCAATATTAAAATTAGGATTCTCTTTTGCTTTCAAAATATTTTCAGCACCAAGCGTATTTGCTATCGATTTAGAAGTGTAACTATTGCTAGATAAGTCTCCAATAAATAGAATATTACGCCACTGCTTTTTAATCTTTTTGATATTCAAAAGGGTATCTGCATCAATTCGTGTTACATCAAAGATAGGTTCAGGCGCAGGTAATAATGGATAAGGCGCTTCTAATTTATAGAGTAACGAATCTCCAACCTCGCTTTTCCAAAGGTCGTAGTCCATTACAAGTAATAATTGTCCTGGGCTTCCAATTCCTGTAGGTTTGGGTGTAAAACTACTGACCTGCTGATCGCTACAACTATGAAAAACTAGAAAAAGACTACATAAAAAAAGGAACGTATATCTTGCAAATAGATCTGGCATTTTGTTATTGTTTTATTGTTGTACTGTCTTATTATTCAACTGAATGAAATTAAACAATTCTAACAATTCTCTTAAAAAGTTGTTTGTAATATGCTTTAAGAGATGCAAGTATAATAGTTTTTGGTGTAATCTCTTTTGAAAATCCAAATTTCAATTCTCAAATCATAAAAATGAAAGAGCGTCAATTCTACCCTGTAAAATTGACGCTCCGTAATTAGAAGAAGTTACTCCTCTATTTTTCAAACACAAATCTAGTTTTAGGTTTCCCTAGCTTAATCATTTGTGCAATTTCTTCTTCTTCTGGCATATAATTTAAGCGTAATTCATATGTACCACTTCCTAATTCCTCGTAATACTCCCCAGGAAAAGCTAATCCCTTTACTGCCGTTTTTTTATTAGGAATCATTTTCGTTTTAACCGTATTCGATTTAGCGACTACATTACCTTCTTTATCGACCAATTCTGCTGTGATAAAAAATATCAAAAATGAATTTTCGTCTTTTCCTATTTCATAGAATCCTACTAAATTATCATAATACTTACTTTCTTTATTGACTTCTAAAAAACTCCCAAAACCTCTAAGCATATTCAGATTACTCATAAATTTTTGTGGTGCTTCAGCGAATTGTGCTGCTGTTTTCTTGCTTCCAAATTGATAAAAAGTACCTTGTGCTTGTAAGGAAATGGATAAACCAATTGCAAATAATACTAAAAATAGTCCTCTCATGATTAATGTTGAATTTTTAATGCTCATTATCAAGCTAGTTGAATTTTCCTTTATTAGTGTTTCGTTATATGGAAAAGTAACCGCTTAATGATAATTATTATTTTATTATGGCTATTCAGCAAGAGGTCAGAAGTCAAACCATTTCATTGTCAGAAGTCAGAAAAAGAATATTTTTCTTGATAAAAATATCTGACCTCTGTCTTCTGACAGCAAAGCGATCTGACTTCTGAACATTTACATTTTATTCTTAAATTATATACTCAAAATCTAATCGTACATATTCTTCACATCCATTGTTGCTATCTGCACCATTACATCTGCTATTTTTTCCGTAACGGCTTTGAAATACCGCTCGCCTTTTTCTTTTGTAGCATACTTAGGATTTCCGACTCCTGTATCTTCCGTGATTTGTGACCAACGGCGTTCAGACCAAAGCCATCCTTCGGAGAAGGCTTTGATTTTATGCTTTTTCTCCTTTCCTAAACCAGCCTCGTCTAAGGGTAAGACCAATTCTGGCTTTAAATGTAAAATCAAACAAGTTTCCATTTCATCCGCATGATCCCCCATTTCATCAAAATATTGGGTCTTATCCAAGGAGCGAAACCAGTTGGACATACACAAAAACATATCGGGATATTGCAAACCTAATTCTCGTAAGGCGGTTTTAAAATCATTACCGCCATGACTATTAAATACCATCAATTTTTTAACCCCTTGCCGATTTAATACTTCTATAATATCTTTCAAAATCACAAATTGTGTACTCGGATTCAGATTAATATCTAAGAAAATATCAGGCTGCCCTGTGTTAACCCCAAAAGGAATAGTCGGCAATACCATCACTTTTGCTCCTTTTTCCCAAGCGATGCGAGCGGCTTCCGCTGCGATAGCATCTGCTTCAAAAATATCTGTACCATAAGGAAGGTGGTAATTATGTGCTTCTGTAGCCCCCCAGGGTAAGATGGCTAAGTCAATCGTCGCCTCTTTTAAATGTTTCCAGTTGGTTTCTGCTAGAATGTATGGTCTTATCATATTTCTTTTTTTAGAAGTCAGATGTCAGTCCCGATAGCTATCGGGAGTTTATACCTTTGGCATGCACTGTCAGATGTCAGACTTGAATGATTTATTTAAATCAATCTAAAATTAAAGACTTTCTAGTTAAGAATATTGTTTTACATAAATGAACTATGGTTAATTGAATCATTTTTAAAGTTCGGAAGGACTAACCTTTTGCCAAACCGTAGCTACATTTAGTAACAATTCCCCTTCTTTTGAAGCACCATTTTCTAAACAGACCAACCCTGTGGCGACACATTGAATGAATCCCCATTGCCAAATTGCTATTTTATCTAACCCTGTTAAATTTACTAATAGCATTAATCGTTCTTTTCCTTTTTGAATTGGATTTTTTGCAATATCTGCTATCCATTCTCTCATCAATACTCCTAAATCATATTCGGGTTCAGCTATAATTCCATCTGGATCTATAAATTTAAAATCCTGTCCATCTAGGGTTTGTAACAAATTAAAATTGTGAGCATCGCCATGTACTAATACTACTCTATTTTCATCAAAATATTCTTGTCTAGTCTTTAAAAAATCTAGTGCCGTTTGAATGACATCCATATCACAAGGGTGATGTAATTTTCTCCAAGTTGTAGTAATATAGTTTGTAAACCAATTTACAGTTTCTTCAATAGCAGGAAATCCAGTGGTTAATTCTATTGGCTTCCATGATTTTTGTAACGTTTCGCAAATCAGTTTAATCTGCATTTCGATTGACCAATTTAAATTAGCTAAAGGTTGACCTAATAATTCTAAAAATACAATATCTAACTCTTCATCGTAGGTCAATACTTTTACATATCCTTGTCCATTAAACCATTGAAGTGTCCGAATCTCTTGCTTGAAATCAACATCTTCGTCTTTTTGAATGGAAGGAATTTTAAGAATGGCTTGTGATTGATCTTGAAAGGTTACTTTTGCGACATAAGCACTTGTGCCACCTTTCAGTGGTTCATAGGTGTTAATTTTATATCGTTGTGTGATGGATTTTAGAGTGGCATGTAAACTTTTCATGATAGATATATCACTATTAAATGTTTAGTATCAAATACAAGTCTTTGTACTTTTTCCTTGATGAAAAAGTACCAAAAAATCAAGACTTAATTTCTTTCTTAACGTTCCAATAGAATCAAAAATACTAAACAATACCAAACTCGTTCCGTTTCACTCCTCTCAAACAAGGTCTTGTTTTTAACGTATTTTTAATTCTATTTCCACTAAAAGAAATAAGGTCGATTAAACGAGAAATTTTACTCAAAAGAATGCCTAAATTGTTCGGGTGTCAATTGAGTCTGTCGTTTGAAATATTTATAAAAGTTGGGAATTTCTTCAAACCCTGTGAGGTATGCAATTTCTTTTACAGGATGATCCGTATTGATTAGTAATCGTTTAATTTGTTTGGTATAAATCTCGTCTATAAACTCTTTCGCTGTTTTATGGATAATACTTCTACAGATGTTATTTAGCGTTTTTGTGCTATACCCCATCATTCTTGCATAATCTTTGACTTTTGAAAATTCCGTTACTTTTTGCTCTACCAGTTCTTGAAAAATCACAAATTCATTTAAGTATTTACGGCTTTCTACTAAAGGATTTTGACCTGACTTAATACGAAAGAGTTTCGTGATTAAAATATGCAATTCACTCCGAATAATTCCTAAGGAATAGGCATCATTGGTCTTAAAATATTCTTGTTGTATGCGTTCTATAACAGATTCAATTTCTTGAAATGTCTTTTCGGATAATTGGATTTTTGGAATACCTAACAATTCATTAAAGAGTTGTAGCGTTTTTTCGGCTTCTAATTTCTCTAAATAGCTCACTAAAAATTCATCCTTAAATAAAAGTAAGTATCCCTTTAGGCTATCATTTTTGAAAAATTTATGGAGTTGATCTTTTCGGATAGTCAATATTGTTCCCTTTTCGCAAGAATAGTCTTTAAAATCAATGGTGTGCTTTCCTTGACCTTCTGTAATCAATATGATAATGTAAAATTCAATGAGGTGAAGTTCTTCTGGAGAATGATCCAGATTTTTTCTACTGAAAAGATATTTTAGATTGATGAGGTCAAAATCAGATTTTGGGTTTTGTTTGTTTTTAAATTCTATATGTAGTGGTGCTTGGTTCACTGCTCTTTTTTATCAAAGCGAACGGGTGACTCACGAAGTCACCCGTTCGCTAAATTTCAGATTTACATATATTTTGCAACCAATGGATTCATCTTTTTAAACCACAACGGTGGAAAAAATGCCATAATCATACTCATCGGATATCCATACGGTAATTGTGGGCTTTCATCAAAATGACGTAACACTTGAAACTTACGGGTTGATTTATAATGATGATCTGAATGACGGGTCAACTCATATAACATTATACGACCAACATCATGATTAGAATTCCAAGAGTGAACAGGAGATACATTTTCATAACGTCCTGATGCTAGTCTCTTACGACGTAGTCCATAATGCTCAATATAGTTCACGGTTTCTAGCTGTAAAAATCCAGAAATACCTGCCAAAATAGCCGCTATAGTTGCTAATCCTCCAAAGAAATAATACACCAAACCAATATAAGCGATTTGGATGACTTGAAACCAAATCATCTGATTTTGTACACTAAAAGCGGATTGCCCCGCTTTTGCCAATCTATTATTTTCAATTGACCATGCTGATAAATATCCATCTTTCACAGAGCGAACAAAAAACGCGTATATCGTTTCATTCAATTTGGAAGAAGCAGGATCTTCATCTGTTGCAATATTCTTATGATGCCCCAAATTATGCTCAATAAAAAAGTGCATATAAAACTCAGGTATCAATTGTATTTTGGATAAAAACTGTTCAAACTTATTCTGACGATGTCCTAGTTCATGTGCCACATTAATCCCTGCTGAACCTAGAATTACGCCCATACTCATAATCATTCCGACCAATTCATAAGTTTCTAAAGTTGTACTAGAAACAGTGTATAAGAAGTAAACTAATAAAGCATACATCATTGGAATATTCAAATACAATAACAGATCAAAAAATCGCTCTTTCCATACACTCATTGCCCCTTCATCGGTTCTATTTTCTGTAGTGCCTGGCGTAAATAACTCCGCCATAGGAATCAAGAAAAAGGCAAATATCACACCTGCAAACATTCCTATTCCACCATAATAAAATCCCGTAACGGTAACAGCCATCGGGAGATAGCCCATTAAGTATTTTAAAT